>CAZKKP010000368.1:0-4556 GCA_964553295.1 uncultured Thermoanaerobaculia bacterium
AGGGCTCTGGCTTATGATGTTCCTCCGAGGAGGTTGCCGGTGGCCCTGAGCTGTCCCGTCCGTCGTCGACTGTCCGAAAGGGTGGTTGTTTGCGACGGGGCAATGGGCTCGGAGCTGCTCGGCCGGCTGCCCCCGGGGGCGAGCCTCGAGCTGGCCATCCTCGAGCACCCGCGCCAGGTTCTCGAGGTCCACCTGGCCTACCTGGCGGCGGGCGCCGAGATCCTCGAGACCGCCACCTTCGGCGCGTCGCGACCGCGACTGGAGCGCGACCGGGCCGGCGGCCGGGTCGAGGAGGTCAACGGCGCCGCGGTCAAGGTCGCCCGCGAGGCCCGGGAGGTTGCCGGTCGCGACTGCCTGGTCGCCGGCTCGATCGGGCCGCTCGCCGGAGTGCTCGACCTCGACGACGCCGAGGGACGCCGGCGGATCCCGGAGGCCCACGCCGAGCAGGCCGCCATCCTCGCCGGCCGCGGCGCCGACCTGCTGATCCTCGAGACCTTCTTCCGGCTCGACGAGCTGCTGCTCGCGATCGAGGCGGTGCGCACGGTGACCGACCTGCCGCTGATCGGGATGCTGACCTTCGCCACCGAGCGGCCGCCGCACGCCTACCGCGAGCAGGCGGCCATGGTCGACGCCCTGGCCGAGCTCGACCTGGCGGCGGTCGGCGTCAACTGCGCCCCGGGCCCGATGGGCGCTCTCGAGATCCTGCGCGCCATGGGGCCGACATCGGCGCCGCTGGCGGCGATGCCCAACGCCGGCGTGCTGCTGCGCCGCGACGGCCGGATCATGATGCCGCCGGCGACGCCGAGCTACCTCGCCCGATTCGCCCGCCAGGCGGCGCAGCTCGGGGCGGCGGTGGTCGGCGGCTGCTGCGGTACCGGTCCGGAGCACATCCGGGCCATGGCCGAGGCGGTGCGCGGCCTGGTTCCGGTACGCCACCAGGCGACCGGCGTCGTCGCCTTCGAGGAGGTCGCGGCGGAGGCGCCGCCGCCGCCGCCCTCACGGCTCGCCGCCAAGCTCGCCCGCGGCCGCTTCGTCCGGCTGGTGCAGATCGACCCGCCCAAGGGGGCCAACGCCGACGCCGTGCTCGAGGCGGCCGCTCGAATCGCCGAGCACCCCGACGTCGACGCCCTGGACGTCAACTCGAACCCGCTCGCCCGGCTGCGCATGGACTCGCTGTCCCTGGCGCTGGAGATCCAGCGCCGGACCGGGCTGGAGACGGTGCCCCACGTGACGCCCAGGGACGCCAGCCTGATGGGCCTGCAGTCGCAGCTCCTCGGCGCCTGGATGGCCGGCGTGCGCAACCTGCTCGCGATCACCGGCGACCCGTCGCAGCTCGGCGACTACCCGGGCGTGCACGACGTCTTCCACGTCGACATCTTCGAGCTGGTGCGCTCGCTGTCGCGCATGGCCGAGGGCTTCGACTGCGCCGGCAACCCGATCGGCGAGCCGCCGAACTTCCTGCTCGGGGTCGCCGTCAACCCCAATGTCGAGGACCTCCGCCACGAGGTCGACCGCTTCCGCCGCAAGGTCGACAACGGCGCCCACTTCGCCATGACCCAGGTGTTCTTCGAGTGGCCGCCCTGGGAGCGCTTCCTGGAGCTCTGCGGAGGTCGGCTGCCGGTTCCCGCGGTGGTCGCGGTGTGGCCGTTGCGCTCCCTCAAGATGGCGCTGAGGCTGCACCACGAGGTGCCCGGCATCTCCCTGCCGGAGGACCTGCTCGCGGCCATGGAGGCGGCTGGAGCAGACGCCGCCCGGGTCGGCCGCGAGCGCGCCCTCCGGATGCTCGCCGAGGCGCCGCGGTACGCGGACGGGGTCTACCTGATCGCGCCGTTCAAGCGACCCGACGAGGTGCTGCCGCTGATCGACGAGGCGGGGGTGGCGGGATGAGCGGCCCGGGCGCCGGCGACCGCAGCGCCGAGCTCAAGGCGCTGCTCGAGGAGCGGATCCTCGTCCTCGACGGCGCCACGGGCACCATGCTGCAGTCGAAGAACCTCTCGCCAGAGGACTTCGGCGGCCCCGAGCTGGACGGCTGCAACGAGCACCTGGTGGCGACCCGGCCGGACGTCATCCTCGACGTCCACCGCGCCTACCTCGAAGCCGGCGCCGACGTCGTCGAGACCGACACCTTCGGCGGCACGCCCCTGGTGCTCGCCGAGTACGGCCTCGCCGACCGCGCCCGGGAGCTCAACCGGCGCGCCGCCGAGCTCGCTCGCCAGGCGGCCGTCGAGCATTCGAGCGCGCGCCGACCCCGTTTCGTCGCCGGCTCGATCGGCCCGACCACCCGGGCGATCTCGGTCACCGGCGGGGTGACCTTCGACCAGCTCTACCGGAGCTTCGCCGAGCAGGCGCGGGGGCTGCTCGAGGGCGGCGTCGACCTCTTCCTGGTCGAGACCTGCCAGGACACCCGCAACACCAAGGCGGCGCTCATCGCCGTCGAGGACGTGCTCGTCGAGCACGGCGTCCGGCGGCCGGTCGCGGTCTCGGTCACCATCGAGCCCACGGGCACGATGCTCGCCGGCCAGACCGCCGAGGCCTTCGTCGCCTCGCTGGCCCACCTCGACCTGCTGTTCAGCGGGCTGAACTGCGCCACCGGCCCCGAGCTGATGACCGACCACATGCGCTCGGTGCACGAGCTCGCCGGCTGCGCCGTCTCCTGCTACCCCAATGCCGGGCTGCCCGACGAGGACGGCCGCTACGGCGAGACGCCCGAGAGCCTCGCGGCGAAGCTCGAGCGCTTCGTCGCCAGCGGCTGGCTCAACCTGGTGGGCGGCTGCTGCGGCACCACCGACGCCCACATCCGGGCGCTGGCGGCGATGGTCGAGGGGCGGGCGCCCCGGCGGATCCCGAGGGAGCGCTCGGCGCGGGTGTTCTACTCCGGCATCGAGCTCGTCGAGGCCACCGACGACGCCCGACCGCTGCTCGTCGGCGAGCGCACCAACGTCATCGGCTCGCGCAAGTTCAAGCGCCTGGTCGGCGAGGAGCGTTGGGACGAGGCGACCGAGATCGCCCGCCGCCAGGTCAAGGGCGGCGCCCAGATCGTCGACGTCTGCCTGCAGTCCACGGAGCGCGACGAGGTCGCCGACGTCAACGCCTTCTACGAGCGCCTGGTCCGCGCCGTCAAGGCGCCGCTGATGATCGACACCACCAACCCCGAGGCGGTCGAGGTGGCGCTCACCTACTGTCAGGGAAAGGCGATCGTCAACTCGGTCAACCTCGAGGACGGCGAGGAGCGCTTGGAGCGGATCTGTCCGCTGCTTCGACGCTTCGGCGCCGCGGTGGTGGTCGGCGCCATCGACGAGCATGCCGTCGAGGCCCAGGCCTTCAGCCGCGAGCGCAAGCTCGAGGTGGTGCGCCGCGCCTCCGCCCTGCTCACCGAGAAGTACGGCCTTGAGCCCGGCGACCTGATCTTCGACCCGCTGGTCTTCCCCGCCGCCTCGGGGGACGAGAGCTACCTCGGCGGCGCCGTCGAGACCCTCGAGGGCCTGCGGCTGATCAAGCGCGACCTGCCGGCCAGCCGCACCATTCTCGGCATCTCCAACGTCTCCTTCGGGCTGCCCGCCGCCGCCCGGGAGGTGGTCAACTCGGTCTTCCTCTACCTCGCCACCCAGGCCGGGCTGGACCTCGCCATCGTCAACACCGAGGGCCTCGAGCGCTACGCCTCGATCCCCGAGGACGACCGCCTGATGGCCGAGGACCTGCTCCTCAACCGGCCGCCCGTCGGGGTCGTGGAGGTCGTCGACGGCCTCCCCCTCGCCGAGGCGCCCCAGGACTGGCGCGAGCAGACGCCGGCGCAGCGGGCGGCGGTCAACCGCCTCAACATCGCCCGGCTCACCGAGCGCTTCCGGGGCGCCGCGCGGAGGACGCGGCTCGCCTCCGAGCTGTCCCTCGACGAGCGCCTCGCCGGCTACATCGTCGAGGGCAGCCGCGACGGCCTCGCCGAGGATCTGGACCGCAAGCTCGCCGAGGGTGTTCCGCCGCTTGAGATCATCAACGGGCCACTGATGGCCGGCATGGCCGAGGTCGGCCGGCTGTTCAACGCCAACCAGCTGATCGTCGCCGAGGTGCTGCAGTTCGCCGAGGCGATGAAGGCGGCGGTCGCCCACCTCGAGCCGCACATGGACGCCGCCGACGCCGCCGCCCGGGGCACCGTGCTGCTCGCCACCGTCAAGGGCGACGTCCACGACATCGGCAAGAACCTGGTCGAGATCATCCTGCGCAACAACGGCTACCGGGTCGTCAACCTGGGCATCAAGGTGCCGCCGCCGGAGCTCGTGCTGGCGGCCCGGGAGCACCGTCCCGACGCCATCGGCCTGTCGGGTCTGCTGGTGAAGTCGGCGCAGCAGATGGTGGTGACCGCCGAGGACCTGGCGGCGGCGGGGGTCGAGGCGCCGATCCTGGTGGGCGGTGCGGCCCTGTCCGAGCGCTTCACCCGCGGCCGGATCGCGCCGCAGTACCCGACGGGGGTCGTCTACTGCGCCGACGCCATGGCCGGACTGGAGACCATGAACCGGCTCATGGACCCGGTCCGGCGGGAGGCGGGGCTCGAGGCGGCGCGG
>CAZKKP010000369.1:0-4551 GCA_964553295.1 uncultured Thermoanaerobaculia bacterium
CGGCGACTGGGGCTTGCCGAGCTGAAGGCCGCGGAGCGGCTGGACCGGCCCGAGGCGGTCGGGCCCTTCCTGGCCCGCAAGCTCGCCGGCGAGCGCCAGGAGGTGGTCGGCTTCCTCAGCCTCGACGGCCGGCACCGTTTCCTGGCGAGCCACACCCTGGTCCGGGGGACCAGGGACCAGGCGCCGGTCGAGCCCGGCGAGCTCTTCCGCAGAGCCCTCCTCGACGAGGCGGTCGGCGTGGTGCTCTATCACAACCACCCGTCCGGCGACCTGGAGCCGAGTCGCGACGACCTCGAGCTGACCCGTCGCCTGGTGGAGGGCGGGCGGGTGCTGGCGGTGCAGGTGCTCGACCACCTGGTGGTGGCGGCCAGCCGCTGGCTGTCGCTCCGCGTCACCCGGCCGGAGCTGTTTCGCTGAGCGCGCGGCGGCGTGAGGCTTGACAGCGGGGCCGGCGGCCGCGAGGATGTGCGGACGCCGCCGGCATCGAACGAGCGGCGACGGAGGAAACACATGCATCGGACTCTCGGGCTCGCGGTTGTGATGGTGGTGGCGGCGGCGGTGGCCGGCGCCGGCGACACGGTTTACGGCAAGGGCGTCAACCTGGCTGATGCGGTGGCCATCGAAGCTCTGCTGGCCCAGCCGCAGGACTACGTCGGCAAGACCGTGCGCGTCGACGGTGTGATCACCGGCGTGTGCAAGAAGCGCGGCTGCTGGATGCAGGTCACCGACCCGGACAGCGGCGCCGGCGTCCGCTTCAAGGTCGAGGACGGCGTCATCGTGTTCCCCTACGAGGCGATGGGGCACCGGGCCCAGGCCGAGGGCGTGTTCACGGCGATCGCCGTCGACCCGCCGCCGGCCGAGCAGAAGGCGGCCCACGCCGATCACGAGGAGCACGCCGAGGGTGAGAGCTGCGACAAGAGCGCCGAAGGCCAGCAGGCCGGCTGTGACGCGCCGAAGCAGGGCAACGTCATCTACCTGATCCAGGGAACGGGCGCGATCATCACCACCTGATGAAGGCGAAGGCGCGACGGACGATCATCGCCCTCCACCGGGACGTCGGCTACCTCGTGGCCGGGCTGACGATCGCCTACGCGGTGTCGGGCGTCGCCGTCAACCACATCGAGGACTGGAACCCGAGCTACGTCATGACCCGCGAGGTCGTCGAGCTCGGCGAGCTGCCCGGTGGCGACCCCGAGGCTATCGCGGCCGTGGTGGCCGGCCGACTCGGGATCGAGGCCGAGCCGCGGTCGGTGGTGCGGCTGTCGCCGGCGCTGCTCAAGGTCTTCTACGAGGGAAGGACCCTGACGGTGACCGTGCCCGACGGTCGGGTGGTGGACGAGCGGTCCCGTCGTCGCTGGCTGCTGTTCGAGCTCAACTACCTCCATCTCAATCACGGCAAGGGCCTGTGGACCTGGATCGCCGACCTGTATGCGGTGGCCCTGCTGGTGCTCGCCCTGACCGGGATCTTCATCGTCCCGGGCCGCAAGGGGCTCGGCGGGCGGGGCCGCTGGCTGCTCGCCGCCGGCATTCTGCTGCCTGTGCTCTACCTCGTCCTCCGGCTGTAGCGACCGCAGGGATCGGGACGACCGCTCGCTGAGATCCTGTCCCAGCGGTATACTCGGAGCATGACGACCTCCGAGGCGGTTCGCCGGCTGCCGCTGTTGGCCCATCTCGACGACCCCAGCCGCGAGCTGGTGGCGGAGGCGGGCGCCATCCGGGGCGTGAGCCGGGGCGCGATCCTGTTCCACGAAGGGACGCCCGCCGACGCGATGTACGGGCTGCTCGCCGGGCAGGTCAAGCTGGTGCGCTACTCGGCCCGCGGGCGGGAGCTGCTGCTCCACCTGGTGCGCGGCGGCCAGACCTTCGCCGAGGCGGCGCTCTTTGGCAGCGGCACCTACCCGGCGACCGCCGAGGTGATCGAGGACGGCGAGGTCTGGGTGCTCGGCCGCGAGCGCCTGCTGGCCCTGGTGGAGCGCGCGCCGGAGCTGGGCCTGGCGCTGGCGGGCTCGGTGTCGGTGTGGACCCGCCGGCTGGTCAACACCCTCGAGCTGATGACCCAGCGGCGGGTCGAGGAGCGGGTGGCGGTCTACCTGATGGCCCGCGCCGGCGATCGGCACCTCGCGGCAGGCGATCGGATCCTCCTCAGCGACGCCCGCCAGCTGATCGCAGCGCAGATTGGCACCGCTCCCGAGGTGCTGTCGCGGACTGTCAGACGCCTCGAGGACGAGGGCGTGCTGAGCAGCGACCCGCGCGGCGTCACGGTGCTCGACCCGCTCCGCCTGCGCGAGCTCGCGGAGTGGATCGAGGACTGATCCGACCAGCTCAGAACCCGGGGATGATGTTGATCCGCTGTAGCTGCAGGATGCCGTTGCGGGTCAAGGTCTCGAGGTCCTGGAAGGCCAGGGGGACCAGGTCGGTCTCGGGGATGCCGGTCGCCGCGAGCTGCTCGCCGCGCAGCAGGCCGCGGCCGGCGGCCGCGGTCAGGCCGGTGTTGAGGCCGGACAGGCGACGGGCGAGCTCGACCAGGTCCTGCCAGCGCTCGGGCGGGTAGTTCGGTTGCATCGACAGCGGGTACACCAGGTAGCCCATGCGGGTGCGCACCTTCGCGGCGCGGAGCAGCTCGGAGCCGCCGGCCGCGGCCAGGAATCGCTGGGCGACGACGTAGGCGTGCTCCGGGTCGAGGTCGCGCAGCACCACCAGGTGCTCCTGGTCGGACAGGCGCGCCGGGATGTCCGAGTCGCGGATCGCCGCGCAGAGCAGCTCGCGGACGTGCCGGCCGAGCTGGGCGCCACCCTCCAGGCTCGACGGGAACCAGCTGCCGTCGCCCGACTCGAGGCGAACCAGATAGAGGCCGAGGAAGGCGCTCGGGATGTCGGCGGTGTCCAGTGAGGCCCAGAGCATGGCCCGGCGCTGCGCCAGGCGCAGCTCGTACGGCATGAAGACCTCGAGAAACCCCGGGCCGGCGGGGGGCTCGTCGTCGTTTCCGGCGGCATGCCGCATCGCTCGATCGTCGCAGAACTGCACGCAGCCGTCAATGGAGGGAGCCTTTGGCTCGACTTCATGAGGTCAGGTCGCGGGCAGGCCCGCGCCGTGACCGGTCGTTCACGCCTGCTTTCGGCGCAGGATGTTGAGGGCCGAGCCGGCCCTGAACCAGGCCACCTGCTCGCCGTTGAGGCTGTGCTTGACCGGAAAGCGGTGCTCGCTGCCGTCGGCGTGATGGACCACCGCCTCGAGCGGTCGTCCCGGCGCGAGCCCGGCCAGGCCGAGGATCGAGATCCGGTCGTCGGCGTGGATGTGCTCGTAGTCGGCCGGCTCGGCGAAGGTCAGCGGCAGCATGCCCTGCTTCTTCAGGTTGGTCTCGTGGATGCGGGCGAAGGAGCGGGCCAGCACGACCACTCCGGCGAGGTGGCGGGGCTCCATGGCGGCGTGCTCGCGAGAGGAGCCCTCGCCGTAGTTCTCGTCGCCGACCGCGATCCAGGGCATGCCCCGTTTCTTGTACTCACGGGCGAGCTGGGGCAGCGGCATGGTCGCCCCGGTCTCGACGTCGACGCCGGTCCCGGGCTCCTCGGTGAAGGCGTTGACCGCGCCGAGGAACAGGTTGTCGGAGATGTTGTCGAGGTGACCCCGGAAGCGGAGCCACGGCCCGGCCTGGGAGATGTGGTCGGTGGTGCACTTGCCGCGCGCCTTGAGCAGCACCGGCAGGCGCTCGAAGTCGCCGCCGTGCCAGGCGGAAAACGGCGCCAGGAGCTGGAGCCGCTTGGAGTCGGGCGCGACCTTGACGTCGAGACTGCCGCGATCGGCCGGCGGGCTGATGAAGCCCTCGGCCTTGAAGACAAAGCCGTCGGCGGGGATCTCCGGCGCCGGTGCGGGCGGCTCGAGGCGGAAGCGCGCACCGCCGGTCCCCTCGAGCTCGTCGCTCAGCGGGTTGAAGGACAGCCGGCCGGCCAGCGCGTAGGCGATGGTGATCTCGGGGCTGCCGATGAAGCTGTGGGTCTTGGGGTTGCCGTCGTTGCGCTTGGCGAAGTTGCGGTTGAACGAGGAGACGATCGAGTTCACCTGGCCGTCGGCGATGTCGTCGCGCTTCCACTGGCCGATGCACGGTCCGCAGGCGTTGGCCAGCACCACCGCTCCGAGATCCGAGAGGGTCTGCATCTGGCCGTCGCGCTCGATGGTCGCCTCGATCTGCTCCGAGCCGGGCGTCACCCACAGGGTCGAGCGCACCTTCGCGCCGTGGGCCAGGGCCTGGCGGGCGACGTCCGCGGCCCGGGTGATGTCCTCGTAGGAGGAGTTGGTGCACGAGCCGATCAGGCCGGCGGTGATCTCGTCCGGGTAGCCGTTGGCGGCGACGTCGGCGGCCATCTGCGACACCGGCCGCGCCAGGTCCGGGGTGTGCGGGCCGACGAGGTGAGGTTCGAGCGCGTCGAGGTCGATCTGGATCACCAGGTCGTAGTAGCGCTCCGGGTCGGCCTCGACCTCGGGGTCGGCGGTGAGCAGGTCGCGGTTGGCCTCCGCCAGGGTGGCGATGCGCGCCCGCTGGGTGGCGTCGAGGTA
>CAZKKP010000370.1:0-4517 GCA_964553295.1 uncultured Thermoanaerobaculia bacterium
CGGGCCGCCTCGATGGTCGCGTTGAGCGCCAGCAGGTTGGTCTGCTCGGCGATCGAGTTGATGACGTTGATCACCTTGCCGATCTCGGCAGAGGAGGCGCCGAGGGTCGTGATGGTGGTGTTGGCAACCTCAGCGCCGGACACCGCCGAGCCGGCGATCTCGGCGGCCCGGTTGGCACTCGTGGCGATCTCCTTGACGCTCGCCGTCAGCTCCTCGACGGCGATCGCGACCGTCTGGATGTTGGCGTTCACCTGCTCGGCCGAGGCCGAGGCGACCGTCGCCTGCACCGAGGTCTCCTCGGCGTTCGAGGACATGTCCTGGCTCAGGGAGGTCAGCTCCTCGGAGGCACTCGCCAGGGCGATGGCGTTGTCGCCGGTGGTCTGCATGACCTCGCGGAGAGTCCGGAAGAGGCGGTTGATCGACCTCCCGGCGTCACCGATCTCGTCGTCATGGGTGACCTCGATCTCGAGGGTCAGGTCACCGCCGGCCATGCGGCTGAAGACGTCGATGACGCGCCCGAGAAGGGTGGAGACGAAGCGGATCACGAACCCCGAGATGCCGATCAGGATGCCCAGGAAGAGCAATGTCACGACCGCGGTGAGCCGCGTCGCGTTGCGCCGGATCGACTCGGCACGCTCGAACGAGGTGACCATCTCGCTACGAGCCCAGCGGGTCGACTGGTCGAGCTTCTCGCGGAGCTCGTTGTACTGGCCCTGCATCGTCTGCAGCGAACGCACGACCTCGTCGCCCATCTCGCCCCGGATCATGCGCCGCGAGGTGTTGCGCGCGATCGTCGAGTAGGCGGCGAAGTCGGCGCGCAGCTTCTCGAGGCTGCCGGCGTCGACGGTCGGCAGCCGGCCCGCTTCCTCGAGGCGCCGCGTGCACGCCGCCAGGGGTTGATCGGCGGCTGCCAGGAGGTCCTCGTCGCCGGCAGCGACGGCATCCTGCAGCGCCCGCTGCAGCCGCTCGAGGTCGTGGTTGAGCTGCAGGTAGAGCTCGAGGGCCGGAACGTATCCCTTGCCCACCTCGGTGAACACGTCCCGGGTGCGCGCGCCCGCCCACAGGCTCGCGACCAGCACCGCGACGAAGCCGATCGCGGCAATCGCCGGCATGATGAGGATCTTGTGGCGGAACTTCATCCGACTGAACATCTCGTTCCCCCAGTCGCCGGCCGGTCAATCGGTCACGCGGAGAACCTTGACGCGCTCGGTCAGCGGCGTCGAGGCCGCGACGTAGCCGACGGCGCCCGGGATCTCCGCGACCCAGGCCAGCACCTGCCGCTCGTTCTCGATCTCGGTCGGCGGCACCGCCTCGCCGGAGAAGATCTGACGCTGCCAGTAGCTCTTCACCGCCGCTACCGAGCGCCTGTGCACCGCTTCGGAGAACGCGGCCCTGACCTCGGAGGTCGGGTAGAGGTCAATGGGCTCGACCTCGACGCCGTTCGCCCAGGTCTTCGTCTTCTTGAGGAAGAGGTCCGAGACCTGCGACCGGGTGGCCGACTCCAGGGGGTTGCCGGCGTTGACCACCACCTTGAACGCGTCCCGGTCCTGGGCGGAGGCGACGCCGCTCCAGGCCAGCGCCGTGACCCCGACCAGCAGCAAGACCACACACTGCGCAGAGCGACTCATCGTGCGCCTCCAGTCTGAACCTCCGGGACGTCCAGGGCGTGCTCGGTGTCGATGACCAGCATCAGCCGCTCCTCGAGCTTGTAGGCGCCGCGGATCAGCTGCCGCGCCTCTCCCTTGAGGGTGTCCGGCGGGTCCTCGTAGTCCTCGTCCGTGACCTCCACGACGTCGCCGACCCGGTCGACGACGAAGCTCAGCGAGCCCGCCTCGCCGCGCAGGATCAGGTGCATGGGGTGCTCCGGCCGATCCTCGCCCGGGATCCCGAAACGGCGCCTGAGGTCGACGGCGGTGACGATCTGGCCGCGGAGGTTGATCAACCCGCTGATCGCCGGCGGCGCCAGCGGCACCGGTGTGACACGGTGGGAGCGAAGCACCTCCTGGATGCGCTCGACCCCGATCCCGAGGTACAGGTCACCGAGCCAGAAGGTGCACAGCTGACGTCTCATGAGGTCCCCGCCTGCGGCAGCGCTCGGGCTCGCTCGAAGAACTCCGGGTCGGCGAGCCGGATGAGGACGCGGAGGTCGACCAGCTCGGTGACCCGATCCTGGATCACGATGCACGCCTCGATGCCCGGTCGGCTGGCCGACCGGCGGACGCTGACCACCTGCTCGACGATGTCGAGGATTCGGTGCACGACGACGCCGACGCTGCGCCCGTCGACCGAGCACACGACCACCTGGACGGCGTCGGTTGTGGGGCTGTCCTGGGGGTTCCGCGCCCGGTGCCGGCGCTCCGGGAGGGTTTCGTCGAGCACCACCAGCGAGAGGATCTCGCCGCGGTACTGCACCACCGGCAGTCCGCCGACCTGTTCGATCTTCGACCGCGGAATGAACTCCAGCCGGGTGACGTGCTCGAAGCCGAGCGCCAGCCGCTCGTCGTTCGCACCCTGCAGGAAGAGCAGGGTCACCCGGTCGCCGGCCTCCTCGCCCTCGCCCGGCGGCTCGACCGCCGGCGCGTGGGCGCGGCCCTCGGAGACCACTCCGGCGGCCAGCCCGAGCCGGACGACGTCGAGGATCAACGAGACGTTGCCGTCGCCGAGAATGGTCGCCCCGGCGTAGGGCAGACCGGCGAGCAGCCGGGACAGCGGCTTGACGACGATCTCCTGGCTGTCCTCGATGACGTCGACGACAAGGCCGAACTGGCGGTCGTCGCCCTGCAGCACGACGATCGAGACCGAGCGGTCGTCCCGCGCCGCCCCGTCGCCGAGGCCGAGCTCGCGCTCGAGGAAGAGCAGCGGCAGCAGGTGGCCTCGCAGCCGGTACACCGGCACGCCGTGCAGGCGCTCGACGCCGCGGCTCGAGCCGTCGCGGCCGAGGCGGACGAGCTCGACGACGCCGGCCTGGGGAATCGCGAAGCGGTGGCCGGCGGCAGACACCCGGAGCACCGGGATGATCGCCAGAGTGAGCGGGATCTTCAACCGGAAGGTGGTCGAGCTGCCCGGCTCGGACTGGATCTCCACCGAGCCGCCGATGCTCTCGACGTTGTTCAGGACGATGTCCAGACCGACCCCTCGCCCGGAGACGTTGGTGACCTTCCTCGCGGTCGAGAACCCGGGCCGGAAGATCAGCGCCTCGATCTCCCGGGCGGACAGCCGGGCGGCGTTCTCCGGCCGCACCAGTCCCGCCCGGAGACCCCGCTCGAGCACCGCCTGCCGGTCGATCCCGCGGCCGTCGTCACTGACCTCGATGACGACGTTGCCACCCTCGTGGTGGGCCCTCAGGCGCAGCGTGCCCTGCCTCGGCTTGCCCAGCGCCTGCCGCTCGGCCGGGGTCTCGATGCCGTGGTCGACGGCGTTGCGCACGAGGTGTAGGAGCGACCCCTTGATGGCCTCGATCACCGACTTGTCGAGGTCGGTGTCCTGGCCCTCCATCTCGATCTCGACCTCCTTGGCGAAACCGTGCGCGAGGTCGCGCACGAAGCGCGGCAGCTTGTTCCAGATCGAGAGGATCGGCTGCATGCGCGTGCGCATCACCGCCTCTTGCAGCTCGCCGGTGATGCCGTTGAGGCGCTGCGACGCGGCCACCAGCTCGGCCTGGTCGAGGCCGGTGGTGTACTGCAGGATCTGGTTGCGCGCCAGGACGAGCTCGCCGACCAGGTTCATCAGGTGGTCGAGCACCCCGACGTCGACCCGCAGGCTGCTCTCGCCGAGGGCCGGCTGGCTCGGCGCATCGCTCGAGGTGCGCTCCGGGTCGTCTCCGGGCTCGCCGGTGGAGGCGCCTTCTCCGGCCCCGCCGGCGTCCGGCGCTTCGGCAGGCGCTGCGGCTCCTGGACCGACCGATCCCGTGAGCCCGTCGGTCGCCACCCCGGTCCCGGATCGAGGACGACGGCGGCGTGGGCCGGCGGCGCCGGAGGCCGCGCTCGCCGTCGGCGTCGCCCCCTCGCCAGCCGCGTCGAGGGCGATCCGGGTCGGCTTCAGCGCGGAGGGCTCGACGACCCGCTCAGCGGCCCGCTTTTTTTTTTCGGCGGCCTCCTGGTCGAAGCGTCTGAGCTCGCCGATCAGTCGTGAGTAGTCGACCTCGCCCTCGCCACCGGTGGTCTCGATCGCGGCGAGCAGGCTGCGCACGGCGTCGATCATCGCGAGCAGGCTCGAGGTGATCTCCGGCCGCAGCTCGAGAGTGCCGTCGCGCAGGTGGCTGAGCAGACTCTCGCCGGCGTGGGTGACCTCTTCGAGCCGGCCGAAGGCGAGGAAGCCGCAGGTGCCCTTGATGGTGTGGATGGTGCGGAAGATCCGGGCGAACATCTCGCGGTCGTCAGGGTGCTTCTCCAGGCTGACCAGGTCCTGGTCGAGCTGGTCGAGGTTCTCGGCGCTCTCGGCCAGGAATTCCTTGACAATCGCGTCCATCCCGCTCATGGGTCGATGTCGCCCCTCCTGGCGTCGCCGCGAGGCCCGGC
>CAZKKP010000371.1:0-4512 GCA_964553295.1 uncultured Thermoanaerobaculia bacterium
CCGAGGCTCTCGGCGGCGACCACCCGGACGCCCTCCACCGCCTCGGCCTCGCGGCGGTTAGCCGCCGGCAGCACCACCTCCGGGACCCGGCGGGCGGCGGCGGCGAGGACGATCGGCAGCACCCCGCGAGCCGGCAGCAGCCGGCCCTCCAGCGACAGCTCGCCGAGCAGCAGCCGGCCGTCAAGCGCCTCGACGGGCAGCTCGTTGCAGGCGGCGAGAAAGGCCGCCGCCATCGGCAGGTCGAGGGCGGCGCCCTCCTTGCGTTCGTCGGCGGGCGACAGGTTGATGACGACGTTGGCCGCCTCGGGCCGGTGGCCGACCCGCCGGACGGCGGCGAGGACCCGCTCCTTGGCCTCGCGGACCGCGGTGTCGGGCAGGCCGACGATGGTCACCGACGGGTTGGTGGCGCGGATCCGGTCCACCTCGACGGTGACGAACAGGGCCTCCACGCCGCGCGGCACGGCAGAGTACGCCTTCGCGAGCATAGCTCCCCCTTGTGCTGTGCAGCGTGGAACACGACCAGACTCGCACTGCTTGACCGGTCTCGTCAAGTCGGATTCCCGGGCCGACCGGCCCGGGAATCCGATGACACGGGGCAGCTCGGAAGGTGGTACACTCTCCCGCGACCGGAGAACCTGGGGGCGTACTGGGTTCGACGGGGGACATGTCCGGCGGTGGGCAGCGTGCCGAGACGCCCGCTCGTAAAACGGGCACGGCATTACAACTGCCAACACTGACTACGCACTGGCTGCTTAGGTAGCCACGTTGATTCCGAGGTTTCGCCTGTCGGCCTGGAATCAGCGACGTTTGACAGGCTGGGACGTCACAGAGCCCGGATGTGACGACCGAGACACCACGGGCTGGTCGTGGGGCGCGGCTGCCTGTTGACCTGCCTCGCGACGAGATCTGCGCAGCAGGCTGCGCACGGAGACACCGACCGCCGGAGTTCCTCGGACGTGGGTTCGATTCCCACCGCCTCCACCAGCTCTCTCACCTGAAGGCATGCGACGACACCTCGCCCTGCTCGGCCTGACCCTACTGGTCGCGGCTCCGACCCTCGCCCAGGAGCCTGCGGCCGGAGTCCGCTTCAGCTACCAGGGTCGGTCTGTCGAGGCGCCCCGCTGGCGGGGCGGCGTCGAGGCGGTGCCGGTGCTCGCCCTGATCGGCGCCGAGGCCGGGTTCTCGCCGGCGGCGGGCACCTGGGGCGTGGTCTACGGCGACCACCTGCTGCAGTTCACTCCCGGCCACCGCCTGGTGCTCGCAGACGGCGTGCTCCTCGAGATGGCCGACGCCCCCGAGACCTCTCCGAGCGGCGTCGCGGTGTCGCTGCGCTTCCTCGAGCGCGGCCTCCTCGCGCCCCTCGGCTTCCGGCTCGAGAGGATCGGCGACGACCTCCACGTCGTTCCCGGGGCGCGCTTCGACGAGCCCCTGGTGGTGCGCCCGGCGGCCGCCGACTTCGCCGCCACCACCACCCTGGTGCTGACCCTTGACCGGGCCGTGCCGGCGACCGTCACGGTCGGCGACGACGGCCTCCCCGTGGTCCGCTTCGAGCGTGCGGCGCCGCGCCTCGACGGCGCTACCCCGTTCCGCTCCGAGCGCGTCCGCGCCCTGGTCAGCGACGGCGCCAGCCTCGTCCTGCGGCTGGCCGACGGCGTCGGCCTGCTGTCCTGGCATGTCCTCGACAACCCACCCCGGGTGATCCTCGAGCTCGGCCGGGCGCGGCCGACGCCGGCCCAGGCGCCGGTGCGGATCGTCGAGCGCGAGGGCCCGCCGCCGATCGTCGTCGACCCCGGCCACGGCGGCGACGACATCGGCGCCCGGTCGGGCGTCGGCCTCCTCGAGAAGAACCTGACCCTGGCCATCGCCCGGCAGGTGCAGAGGGTGCTCGAGACCCGCGGCCACACCGTGCGCCTGACCCGCTCCAGCGACGAGGCCCGCGCCCTCACCGACCGGACCGCCATGGCCAACCGGCTGGAGGCCCGCGCCTTCGTGTCGCTCCACGCCAACGCCTCGACGGCGGCCTCGGTGCGCGGCGCGGAGACCTACTACATGAGCCTCGGCCAGGGGGCGAGCGACGCCGCGGCGGCGGCCACCGCCGCCCTCGAGAACCAGGCCGAGGTCGGCAACCCGGGCTCGTCGCCCCTCGACCTGATCCTCTGGGACCTCGCCCAGTCCGAGGTGCTCAACGAGAGCGCCGAGCTCGCCCTGGCCGTCCAGCGCCGGCTCAACGAGCTGCTCGGGCTGCGCGACCGCGGCGTCAAACAGGCGCCCTTCGTGGTGCTGACCGGCGCCACCATGCCGGCGGTGCTGGTCGAGGTCGGCTTCCTGTCCAACCCCGCCGAGGCCGAGCTGCTGACCAGCTCCGAGCACCAGCAGAGGCTCGCAGAGGCCATCGCCCTCGGCATCGAGGACTACGTGGGTCGGCCGTGAACCGGCGGGTGCCGCTGATCCTCGCCGGAGCGGCGGTCGCGATCGCGGCGTTGCTCTGGCTGCTGCTGGCGGCGCGACCGCCGGTCGGCATGGACGGCAACCTGGTCGAGGTCCTCGACCTGCCGACGCCGACGCCGGCGCCACAGCAGCAGGTCGTGCTGCTCTTCGCCGGGCGCGACAACCTGCTCTACCCGGAGCTGCGCTCCGTGGCCCTGCCCGACGACCTCTCGGCCCGGATCCGCGTCCTCCTCGGCGAGCTCCTCGCCGGCCCGCGCGGCGAGCTCGCCCCGGTGGTGCCCTACCCCGCCGAGGTCATGGCGGTGTTCGTCGACCGGCAGCGCAACGCCTACATTTCGCTGACCGAGCCGCCGCAGCCCCTGGAGGGCTCGGCGATCGAGCTCCTGCTGACCTACGGCGTGGTCGACACCGTGCTGCTCAACTGCCCGGAGCTGGCCGCGGTCCAGCTCCTGTTCGGCGGCGCCGAGGTCCCGACCCTCACCGGCCACCTCGACCTGTCGCGACCGCTGCCTCTGAACAAGAGGTGGATCGCCGCCTCATGACCGGCGGCCGACCGCGGTCGTCGCCGGCGATCGGCATCTTCGACTCCGGCGTCGGCGGCCTGACGGTGCTGCGCGAGCTGCGCGAGCGGCTGCCCGGCGAGGACTTCCTCTACCTCGGCGACACCGCCCGGCTGCCCTACGGCACCAAGACCACGGCCACCGTCACCCGCTACGCCCTCAACGCCGCCCGCCACCTCGTCGGCGAGGGCGTCAAGCTGCTCGTTGTCGCCTGCAACACCGCCTCGTCGGCGGCCCTGCCCTCCCTCGCCGCGGCCTCGCCGGTGCCGGTGGTCGGCGTCGTCGAGCCCGGCGTGCGCGCCGCCCTCGCCGCCGGCGTCCGCCGGATCGGCCTCATCGGTACCGAGGGCACCGTCGCCTCCGGCGCCTACCAGCGGACCCTCGCCCGGCTCGAGCCTGACCTCGAGATCCGCGCCGTCGCCTGCCCCCTGTTCGTTCCCCTGGCCGAGGAGGGCTGGGGCGACCACCCGATCACCGATCGGGTCGCCGAGCTCTACCTCCGGGCGCTGCTGGACTGGGGCGCCGAGGCGCTCATCCTGGGCTGTACCCACTACCCCCTGCTGCGCCCGTCTCTCGAGCGGGTCGTCGGGCCCGGGGTGCGCCTGGTCGACTCGGCGAGCAGCGTCACCGACACCCTCCTCGCCGAGCACGGCGGGCTGCTGCGGACCCCGAGCGGCCGCGCCGGATCCGTCCGGCTGCAGCTCACTGACGCCTCCGACCGCTTCCTCCGGCTTACCCGCACCATCCTCGGCGCCGAGCCCGAACACCTCGAGGTGGTCGACGTGGAGGCGGTGTCGTAGGCAAGCGCTCCGGGCCGAGGGCCCAAGGAGCGCACCTCCCCGCTCGCACGGAACCTCCGTCGGAGCTACCTCGCACCGCCGGCCTGCCTCCCCGCCACCACCTCAGCCCATTCCCTGAGCCCCGTGCCCTGTGCCCTGCAACGCTATACTCCCCCGCCACGGAGGTGCCATGCGTCCCGACGGCCGCGCGCCCGACCAGATCCGCCCCGTCACCGTCACGCCGGACTTCGTCCGCTACGCCGAGGGCAGCGTGCTCTGGCGGGCCGGCGACACCGTCGTGCTGTGCAACGCCAGCCTCGGCGACAAGACGGCGCCCTTCCTCCGCGGCACCGGCGAGGGCTGGGTGACCGCCGAGTACGCCATGCTTCCCCGGGCCACCGATACCCGGTCGGAGCGGGACTCCAGCCGCGGCCGGCCGAGCGGGCGCTCGCAGGAGATCCAGCGCCTGGTCGGCCGCGCCCTGCGCGCCGCGGTGCGCCGCGACCTCCTCGGCGAGCGCAGCCTGACCGTCGACTGCGACGTGCTGCAGGCCGACGGCTCGACGCGCACCGCCAGCGTCTCCGGCGGCTGGCTGGCGTTGGCCCTCGCCCTGCTCCGGATGTACGAGCAGGGGCTGCTCCCTCAATGGCCGCTCGAGCGCCAGATCGCCGCCGTCGCGGTCGGCCTGGTAGGAGGAGAAGCACGGGTGGACCTCGACTACGGCG
>CAZKKP010000372.1:0-4503 GCA_964553295.1 uncultured Thermoanaerobaculia bacterium
ACCGGGTCCATCCGATCCTCTCGGCGAAGGCCGCCTGCGAGATCCCCTGTGGCTCGAGGAACTCCTCGAGGAGGATCTCACCGGGGTGAAACGGGTTTGCGGGCTGTCGGGCCATCATCCTGCTCCCTGCTCAGTGGTAGTCCACGATCTGGACCTCGAAGGCGTTGCCCCCGCTCCAGCGGAACACCACCCGCCATTGATCGTTGATTCTGATCGAGTGCCAGCCCTTCCGGTCTCCTTTGAGGGCCTCGAGGCGATTGCCGGGGGGAGCCGCGAGGTCGCCGAGCTCGGCGGCATCGTGGAGGAAGAGGAGCTTGCGGCGGGCCGCTCGGCGCAGGTTCGGAGGGAACGCCCTGGTGGCCTTGGTGATCGTGTCGTCGAAGAGGTCCTCTGCCAACGCATTGCCGAAGGTCTCGATCACGTTCCTAGGTTATCGGAATATGATAACTCCGTCAACGTGCGAGCCAGGCTTGCAGTTTCCACGTTTCATGTCGAGAACTTGGAAACTCCGTAACTCCTCGCCGTACCCCGTCTTGTGTCGATGGGGATGGCGGGCGACGCCTGGCGGGTGATGGACGAGTGGAGTACCGAGGCAGCGGAGCTGGCGCGGGAGATCGTGAGCCGTCGGGCGGCGGCGCGGTCGAAGAGATGGCAGTCGCCGAAGGACACCCGGGCGAGGGCCGTGGTGTACGCGAGGGGCCGGCTGGACGACAGTGCGACGGTCGCGGATATAGCCGCCGAGCTGGGCATGGTCGAGTCAACGTTGCATGGGTGCCACCCATGGATCAGCTTGACGGTATATCGAATCTGACATACGATCTGCGTGTGATGAGCGGCAGAGACAAACCTCTGGTGTGGCTCCACGGTGAGGTGAAGTCGCCGCCGCTCTCGAAGGAAGCGCGACTTCGAGCCGGCTTTCTGCTCCGCACGCTGCAACGGGGCGACCCCTTGTCGATGCCGCACTCGAGGCCGATGCCGGTGATTGGGGCGCGGTGTCACGAGCTTCGCATCGTCGACGGGGAATCAACGTGGCGCGTCGTTTACAGAACGGATCCTGACGCGGTGATCATCCTCGAGGTCTTTCAGAAGAAGACCCCACAGACACCCGAGCGGGTCGTCGCCGCCTGCAGGAAGAGACTGGGGGAGTACGACAATGCGTAGCGACAAGAATCGCCGTCTCGAACGAGCGGGCTGGAAGACCGGTTCGGCCGATGAGTTCCTCGGGCTCAGCCCCGAGGAGTCCGCTTACATCGACCTCAAGCTCCGGCTGAGCGACAGCCTCAAGCAGCGCCGTCAACATCAAAGGCTCTCGCAAAAGGACCTGGCGACCAGGGTGGCGTCTAGCCAGTCGAGAGTCGCGAAGATGGAGGCCGGCGACCCGTCCGTCTCGATCGACCTCCTGGTCAAGACCCTGCTCGCCCTGGGCGCCTCCGACAAGGACCTGGCAGAAGCGATTCGCGCCAGCTGACCTTCTGTGGATCGGGCGCCTGGCCCAACGACATCGTGAATGTCGAGTCGAGGGTGGGAGGGTCGGTGGTGGGGTGTGGGAGCGCCCCATCTCCGACGCTCTTCCGGCCCCTGCGGAGGATCGGAGATCGGTGTCGGGTCTACCCGACGCCACCTCATCGGTCGACGGCGCTGCGATGTCCGACGCGGACTACGGAGACGAGGAGCTCCTGCCCGTCGCAGGAATTGATGACGCGAGAGGGTCCGACCCTCAGGCGGCGAAAACCCTTCCATTCGGCGCTCATGGTCATCCCGTTGAGGGGATCGTCAAGCAGGCCCTCGACGGCGGACACAGCGGTGCCGGGCTTGCAGATCCGAGGATGTCGGTTGACCGGCTGTGAGTCGGCTGGTTGCCGGGTGTCTGCGCTGGGACATGGTGGGATTCCGCCGTGGTGGCTGGCTGACGCCTCATGGTGGTTCGCGCCGCAGGGGCGGACGACGGCGACGACTACACTTCAGAGATGGCAGGGGGGATCCAGGTGGTCGGGGTCGACGTCGCCGCTGGGCGGTGGGTCGCCGTGGTCCTGGCGTCGAGGAGGTTTGACCGGGTGCTGACGGCGACGGCGCTGGACGAGATCCTCGCGCAGGCGCCCGCCGCTGTAGCCGTCGCGGTCGACATTCCGATCGGTCTCTCCGAGGCTGGGGCCGACTGGCCGCGCCCCTCCGATCTCGAGGCGCGGCGCCGGCTCCGGGGGCGGGCAAGCAGCGTGTTTCTCAGCCCGCCGAGGCCGATTCTGGGGTGCCCGGCCTACCCGGCGGCCTCGGCCCTTCATCGTCGGATCACCGGGAAGGGGCTCTCGAAACAGGCGTGGAACCTCTGTGAGCGCATTCGTGAAGCCGACGGGGTCGCCGCCCGCGACGACCGGGTCGTCGAGGCGCATCCCGAGCTCAGCTTCGCCTCCATCGCGGCCGGCGGCGCTCTTCCGACTACCGGCCTGCCGTATCCGAAGAAGACGTGGAACGGCCAGCACCTGCGCCGGCGGCTGCTCGAAGGGGCTGGCATCCAGCTGCCCGACCACCTCGACGGGTCGCCCGGTCTCGTGGCGGCCGACGACCTGCTCGACGCCGCTGCCGCCGCATGGACGGCCCTGAGGTTCGCGTCGGGCAGTGCACACGCCATCGGCGAGCTGGTTGTAGGCTGCCGCCCGAACCGGCATGCCGGCCGGATCTGGGTGTGATGGGTGCCTCGGGTGTGATGGGTGCCTGGCCCAACAGAATCGTGAATGTTGGTGCTGATCCCGCCGGCCAGGGGGGCGGTGGTGCTACCGGTACACCTCGTCGTGGCTTCCGAGGTCCAGCAGCGTGACCTCGCAACGGTCGTCGTCCAGCACCAGGACCATCCGTATCTGAGGCGTGACCCGGACGGCCCACAGCCCCTCGAGCGGGCCGTGCAGACGGTGCAGCTTCAGTCGAGGGTGACGAGGATCGGACTCGAGCGTCTCCAGCGCGGCCGTCAGCGCCGGCACGAGCTGCGGTCGCCTCTTCACCATCTTGCGGGCCGTGCGAACGAAGGTCTCGGTGCGGCTCAACCGCCACGTTCAGCCGGTCACCTCGGCCATGATCTCGGAGGCCCGCGCGTTCTTCGTCCGCCCCTCCCGGAGATCGGCCAGCGACGCCGCCAGACGAGCCGACGCCGCCTCGTGCACCAGCTCTTCGTAGTCCTCCTGCGACAGCACCACGCACACCGGCCGGTTGCGCTTGACCACGTGGACCGGTCCCGCCCCCAGCCGCTCCTCGATGGCGATCAGCCCCCGCCGCTTCACATCCTGCGCCGCAACGATGTTCGGTTCAGTACTCATAGCAGTACCTCTTCGAGTATCAATCTAGCAACCTCGAGCAGCTGCGGCAAGGGTACAGCGCGCGTGCTCCACCAGGGTGTCCGGCCCAACGAGACCGTGAACGTCGAGTGTGCGACGATCTTCAAGCACGGCACCTCCCCGGTCTCACCCGTCCACCCGATGCCCCTTCTCGCGCCCAGCGGTTGCGAATCAGTGTCCCTGCAAAATCACCACAATCTGTGCAAAATGCGTGGTGCGAAGATCCTGAAGCGGCACGCGGTCGAGGTCATCGACCGACGGCTCGACTCGTTCCGGGTCGTGGTCGTCGCCGGCGCGAGGCAGGTGGGCAAGTCGACGCTCGCCCACATGGTGCTGGAGCGTCGGCGGGGCGCCTACGTGACCCTCGACGACCCGCTGACGTTGTCCGAGGCGGTCGAGGATCCTGACGGGCTGGTGGCGCGGGGCAAGGGGCTCACCGTGATCGAAGAGGTCCAGCGGGCCCCTCACGTTCTCCGTGCGGTCAAGCTGGCGGTGGACCGCGACCCGACACCGGGGCGCTTCCTTCTCACCGGTTCGGCCAACCTCCTCGGACTCCGTCCGGTGACGGAGTCGCTGGCCGGCCGCGCCATCTATCTCGACCTGCCCCCTCTGTCGTGGTCGGAGATCGTCGGCGCGCCCCGTCCGAGAGTGCTCGACGACGCCTTCGCCGCGAGCTCCGCCGAGGCGCTCGCGGCCACGATCGGGCCGACGGCAGCGAACGCCGCCGAAGGGGCGCGCACGCGGGCTCTCGCCGGAGGAATGCCCGAGGTGCACGCGCTGAGTGCGGACGAGCGCCGGGCCTGGTACGACAGCTACCGGCGCACGTTCCTCGAGCGGGACCTGCGCAAGCTGTCGGACATCTCCAACGTGCCTGAGTTCTCGCGCCTCACCAACCTGGCGCTGCTACGCACCGGCAACCTGCTCAACACGAGCCAGCTCGCGACCGACGCCAAGGTCTCCCACACCACGGCGGGCCGTTACCTGGGGCTGCTCGAGGTGGCGTACCAGGTTCGTCTCCTGCAGCCGTACTTCCCCAACGTCGGCAAGAGGCTGGTCAAGTCACCCAAGCTCTTCGCCGTCGACTGCGGCGCGGCGGCGTGGGCGGCCAACGCCTGGGACTGGCGCGCGGCGATGGCGTCAGGGCGGGTGTCGCCGCATCGGGCGAGTGCGCATCCGCCGC
>CAZKKP010000373.1:0-4440 GCA_964553295.1 uncultured Thermoanaerobaculia bacterium
GCCGGCTTCCTGCCGCTGCCGGCGCCGCGCCTGGTCATCGTGGTGGCCATTGAGGACCCGCAGCGCGAGTTCTGGGCCTCGAGCGTCGCCGCCCCACTGTTCGCCGAGGTGGCGGGCGCCGCTGTGCGGCTGCTCGAACTCGGGCCGTCGACCTCATCGCCGGAGACCGCCGGGACCGCTGTTCTCGCCGCGGCGCCGGCCCCCGAGCCGGTCGTCGGGGGGGCAGCATGAGGCTCGACCAGGCCCTCCCCGAGCTCTCCCTGACGGCGGTCACCGACCTGGCGGGGATCGAGGCGGACGGCATCGTGCTCGACTCCCGCCGGGTCCGGCCGGGCGTGGTCTTCGCCGCCCTGCCCGGGCTCAAGGGGCACGGCCTCGACCACCTCGATGAGGCCCTGGTGCGCGGCGCGGTGGCGGTGCTCAGCGATCGGCCCCGACCCGCCGGGCTGTCGCTGCCCTGGATCGTCAGCCAGAACCCCCGCGCCGCCACCGCCGCCGTGGCCTGGGCGCTGGCTGGGGAGCCCCAGCGGCGGCTCGACCTGGTCGGCGTGACCGGCACCAACGGCAAGAGCACCACCGCCCAGCTCGTCCACTCGATCCTCGGCGCCGCCGGCGTCGGCGCCGCCCTGCTCGGCACCCTCAGCTACCTCTTGCCGGACGGCGCCGAGGTCGCCGCCGAGCGGACCACCCCGGAGGCGACCGAGCTCGCGCCGCTGTTCGCCCGGACCGTCGCCGCCGGCGGCCGGGCGGTGGTCATGGAGGCGTCGTCCCACGCGCTGGCCCAGCACCGTCTCGACGGCCTGGGGTTCCGGGTCGCGGTGTGGACCAACCTGACGCGCGACCACCTCGACTTCCACGGCGACATGGAGCGCTACTTCGCCGCCAAGCGGCGGCTCTTCGACGAGCGGCTCGCCGCCGACGGCCGGCGGGTGCTCGCCGCCGGCGACCCCTGGGCGGCCCGGCTGGCGGCGACGCCGCGGACCGGCGACCTCTCATGGGGTCTGATCTCGGGCGACGTCCGGGCGGAGGCGGTCGAGGCGGACCTCGAGGGCACGCGCTTCCGCCTCGTGCTACCCGGCGCCGAGGCGCCGGTCCGGCTGGCGCTGCTCGGTGAGCACAACCTCGCCAACGCCCTCGCCGCCGCCGCGGCGGCACACGCGCTGGAGCTGCCCGTCGCGGCAATCCGGGCCGGCCTCGAGGCGGCGCGGTCGCTGCCCGGTCGGCTCGAGCGGGTCGCGGTCGAGGCATCCTTCCCGGTGTTCGTCGACTACGCCCACACCCCCGAGGGGCTGCGCACCGTGCTGACCTCGCTGCGCCGGCTGACCGACCGCCGGCTGCTGGTGGTGTTCGGCGCCGGCGGCGACCGCGATCCGGGTAAGCGGGGTCCGATGGGCGCCGCCGTCGGCGAGCTCGCCGATCTCGCCATCGTGACCTCGGACAACCCGCGCAGCGAGGACCCGGCCGCCATCGCCGCCGCGGTCGCCGCCGGCGTGCGCTCGGCCGGCGCCGTGCCGCTGGTCGAGCTCGACCGGCGCCGGGCGATCGCTCTCGCCCTGGCCGAGGCCGATGACCGCTGCCTGGTGCTGGTGGCGGGCAAGGGGCACGAGGCGGTCCAGACCATCGGCGACCGGGTGCTGCCCTTCTCCGATCACGAGGTCATCCGCGACGAGGCGGGGAGGGTGCGATGCGGCTGACCGTGGGCGAGATCGCGGGGCTGGTCGACGGGGTCATCCGGGGCGACGGCGGCGTGGTGGCCTCCGGCGTCGCCTTCGACTCCCGCTCGGTCGTCGCCGGCGACCTCTTCGTCGCGGTGCCCGGGGCGACGGTCGACGGCCACGGCTTCGTCGGTGCGGCTGCTGCCGCCGGCGCCGCCGCCGCCCTGGTCGCGCGACCGGTCGACCACCCCTTGCCTCAGGTCGTCGTCGACGACACCGTCGGAGGCCTGCAACGCCTCGCCGCCGCCATCCGTCGTCGGCGCGGCGAGCGCCTGGTCGGGGTCACCGGCTCGCTGGCCAAGACCACCACCAAGGAGTTCCTCAAGGAGCTGCTCGCCAGCGCCTGGCGCGTCGGCGCCACCCGGGCCAGCCGCAACTCCCAGGTCGGCCTTCCTGCCGAGCTGTGCAACCAGCCTGACGACCTCGACTGGTTCGTCGCCGAGCTCGGCATGAGCCGCTCCGGCGAGCTCGACCGCCTCGGTGCGGTGGCCCGACCCGACGTGCTGCTCTACACGGTGGTCGCGCCGGTCCACCTCGAGTTCTTCGCCAGCGTCGACGCCATCGCCGAGGCCAAGGCGGAGCTCATCCCGCACCTCGCCCCGGACGGGCTGCTGGTGCTCAACGCCGCCGACCCCCGGGTCGCCGCCATGGCCGGCCGCTTCGCCGGTCGGGTGGTGCGCTACGGCGTCCTCGGCCGGAGCGATCTGTGGCTCGAGGGCTACCGCTCCCGCGGCCTGCTCGGCGCCGCCTTCGAGCTCAACGGTCCGGCCGGCCCGGTCGCCGTCGACTGGTCGCTCGCCGGCCGCCATCAGGCCGACAACCTGCTCGCCGCGGCCTGCTGCGCGCTTCATCTCGGGGTGACGCCCTGGGCGGTGGCCGCCGCCGCGGCAGGGCTCGCCCCGGCCGAGCACCGCGGCTCGGTGCTCCGCCTGCCGTCGGACGTCACCATGGTCGACGACAGCTACAACGCCTCGCCCGTGGCGGTGCGGCGCATGCTCGAGCTGCTCGCCGTCTCGCCCGGACGGCGGCTGGCGGTGCTCGGCGAGATGCTCGAGCTCGGGCCGACCTCGGAGGCGCTGCACCGCGAGCTGGGCGCCGCCGCCGCCGCGGCCGCCGAGCTGCTGATCACCGTCGGGGGAGCGCCGGCCGAGGCTCTTGCCGAGGCGGCACGAGCCGCCGGCGCCGGCCGGGTGGAGCACTTCACCGACGCCGAGGCGGCCGCCGCACGGCTGCTCACGGTGCTCGAGCCGGGGGACGTGGTTCTCGTCAAGGGCTCCCGCGGCATCGCGCTCGATCGCGTCGTCGCCGCTATCGCGGGGTGCGGGGGCGACTGATGCTGTACGCCCTGCTGCGCCCGCTGGCGGAGACCTGGATCGGGTTCAACGTCTTCCGCTACATCACCTTCCGGACCGGTCTCGCGATCGCGACCGCGTTCTTCGTCAGCCTCGTCCTGGGGCCGTGGCTGCTCGAGCGGCTGCGCGCCCTGCAGATCCGCCAGTCGATCCGCGAGGAAGGCCCGCAGCACCACCAGGTCAAGGCGGGCACGCCGACCATGGGCGGGCTGCTGATCGTCGGCAGCTTCACCCTGTCGACCCTGATGTGGAGCGACCCGCGAAACCCGTACGTCTGGACCGTGCTGCTGGTCACCCTGGCCTTCGCCGCCATCGGTTTCACCGACGACTGGATCAAGGTCCGGTGGCGCCGCAACCTCGGCCTGACGGCGCGACAGAAGCTGGCGCTGCAGGTCGCCGTTGCCGCCGTCGCCGCCCTGGTCGTCCGCGCCGTGGCCGAGCCGGCCCCGCACGCCGGCGCCCTCGCCCTGCCCTTCGTCAAGGACCTGTTGCTGCCCCTGGGCTGGCTGTACGTCCTCTTCGTGGTGGTAGTCCTGCTCGGCGCCTCGAACGCGGTCAACCTGACCGACGGCCTCGACGGCCTGGCTATCGGCGCCATGACCATCGCTGCCGCCACCTACACGGTGTTCGTCTACGTCGCCGGCCACGTTCAGATCGCCGACTACCTGCACATCGTGCCGATCTCCGGCGCCGGTGAGGTCACCGTCTTCACCGGCGCGATGGTCGGCGCCGGGCTCGGTTTCCTGTGGTTCAACTGCCACCCGGCCCAGGTCTTCATGGGCGACGTCGGCTCGCTGGCACTGGGCGGCGGCCTCGGGATCGTCGCCGTGGTGGTCAAGCAGGAGCTGCTGCTGGCGCTGGTCGGCGGCCTGTTCGTGCTCGAGGCGCTGTCGGTTCTGATCCAGGTCGGGTCCTTCAAGCTGCGCGGCAAGAGGGTCTTCCGGATGGCGCCCCTGCACCATCATTTCGAGCTGCTCGGCTGGCGCGAGACCCAGGTGGTGGTGCGGTTCTGGATCATCGCGGTGGTCTTCGCCCTCGCCGGGCTGGCGACCCTGAAGCTGAGGTGACAATGTCGGTCTGTCGGTCACAGCGCGTGCTTGTCGTCGGCCTCGGTCGCTCCGGGGTGGCGGCGGCGCGGCTGGCGGCGGCCGACGGGCTCGCCGTGCGGGTCACCGACCGCCGTGCCGAGGGCGACCTCGCTGCGGCCCTCGAGCAGCTGCCAGCGGGCGTTGAGTGGGCTCTCGGAGGTCACCCGGAGACCGTGCTCGACGGCGTCTCCCAGGTGGTCGTGTCGCCCGGAGTGCCGGCGGACGCCTCGGTGCTCGCCGCCGCCCGAGCCCGCGGCCTCGAGGTCCTGAGCGAGGTCGAGTTCG
>CAZKKP010000374.1:0-4420 GCA_964553295.1 uncultured Thermoanaerobaculia bacterium
GGGAGGACCCGTTCGACGCACCGGCGTCGCTGCTCGAGGCGATCGCCGCCTCGGACTGGGGTCCCTACGGATCCGAGGAGCTCACCAACCTGCCGGTCAACTTCCTGTCCACCGTCGACACCACCGGCGGCAACTCCGGCTCGGCGACGCTGGACGGCCGGGGCCGGCTGGTCGGGCTGCTGTTCGACGGCAACTGGGAGAGCCTGATCTCGGACTGGGACTTCCTGCCCGAGGTCACCCGTTCGATCCACGTCGACGTGCGCTACATGCTCTGGGTCATGGACCGGGTCGACCACGCCTGGCGCCTGCTCGAGGAGATGGGGGTCGAGCCGACCTTCCGGCCGACGGACGACGAGGGCTGAGCCAGCCCCCTTCCGGGGGACGGGGGACGGGGGACGGGGGACAAGGACCCTGTGCCGTCGCACGCTGGGACACAGAATCCGGGATCGGGCAGCTGGCGGCGGGCCGCGGGGCGCTCGATCGCGACCCTGGAAACCGGGCTGGGGAGCCGCCCGGCACCGGACCCCCGCCGCCGGGACCCCGCTCCCAGCCGCCCGCCGCCCGTACCCAGGATCCCGGATTCGCCGTCACGAGTCGGCACGTAGGGTCCAGGATCGGGCAGCGGGCCGCGGGGCGCTGGATGCTGGATGCTGGATCGGGATACCGGAATCGGCGTCGGGTGCGGGGCTCGGGGCGGGCCGTCCGTGCCGCTTCGGTCTGGGTGGCGAGGTGTGCTGGCTCAGGGCGGGGTGAGTAGGCGGCCGGGGGCCGGCCTCATCGCTCTCGAGCTGGCGCTGCAGCTTGCCACAGCGGTCGGTCAGATCACGATCCCCCGAGGAGTCTCCCACCTCAGGGATCACCCGGTCAGAGCCGCGGAACAACTCACCGCGAGCAGCCGAGCGAGCACGTCGTCGTCGCGAAGCGAGGACGACTGTGGGAGCCGACTGATCGGGGTGAGTCACAAGCCGCAAAGCGGCGCAGAAATACCGCGTTGCGTTTGTCCGAAGCCAGCGGCCGCACGCTTGGCAACCGCTACCAGCACCTGGAAGCCGCCCACGCGGAAAACCAGGAGGCGCAGAGCGATCTCGCACTGCTCCGTGGGCGCGGTATCCACGTACCAGGCTCGCTCATGGAAATAGCCAGCCGAATCGGCGGTCTCGTGTACGGACTCCTTCGGGCGGAGTGGCAGGCGAGGCGGTCGTGATGAAGCGCCCGCCGGCCATCGCAACATGAGCTACAGCAGTCTGGAGAAGAACCCGTTGGCACCTCCCGGAGCGCGTGTGCAGGCACTCCGGCCCCAGGCGGAGCTGGGCCTATCCCGACGGCGGGAGATGTCGTGGAAGGACCTGGTTGCCGACGAACTCGATGCCCTTCTCGTCGAGCTCTCTGCGAGCCTTCTCGGTGTCCGCGAAGTGGATCCGCCCGGATGCAACCCAGAGCCATCTCGACACCCGCGCGCCCGCTCTCAGGTGCCCGGCGAGCTGCTCCATGGCGGCGCGTCGCTTGGCGATCACGGTGGACACCTGGTCCGACTTCGCTGAATGCGGCTCGAGCGCGATCACCTCGCCGCTCGGCTTGTGACCCAGAAGGTAATCCCAACGGTTCTCCTCAGGATGCTCGGCGCGGAGCGCGTCGTCGAGATCGAGGCTGTCGGCAAAGTCGGTGCGCACGCCAGCGTCCAGACACCGGCGATGAGCGGTGTTCACGGCGCTGAGGCCATCCGCGACCTTCGCCTGCAGTGGCGAGGTGGGATTGAGGGCGCTCCGGACCGGCGTCGCCCTTTCCGCAGTTCGCGCCGCCATCACACGCTCTCGTTGACGGCTTGCCGGACCGCGTCACCGAAGCGGGAGCTCAGCTCGGTCAGCCCGCCCCAGCCAGCCACTCGCTCATCCGCCGACCCCGGGTCGAGGCTCGAGATGTCCGTCGACCGAACCAACCCGTCGTCGCCGTAGCCGAAGTGGTGGACGCGGTACTCCTTCTCCAAGGCCGCCTTCGCCACCTTCTGGAGCTGCTGGGATTTCGGGACGTCAAACGCCTCGCACACAAGCTGCCATCGGGCGCGATGCTCCTTCATCCGCATCAGCATCCACACCGCGGTCAGCACGTGCGCCGAGTGGGTCGACAGGGCGACCCGGTACCCCCTCCATAGCAGGTCGAGCACCAGCAGCATCACCACCGTCACCGCCTCGGGGTGGAGACCCATCTCGGGCTCCTCGATCACGACCCAGTCGATGTCGGGCTGCTTGCGACGGCTCGTCGACGGCAGCAGGTGGTACAGGCCGAGCATCAGGGGCGTGAACTCCCGCTGCCCCGCGGTCCAGGTCATGAACGGAAGGTGCATCTCCCCGTGGGTAAGACGGAGCCGTTTCGCGTGCTGCGGGGTCTCCTCGATGGCGACGCTGCCGTCGTGGAAGACCGCCTTCTTGATCTGGTCGCGGTACTCGGTCTTGAGGACGCGATCCACTGGGAAGAGCGGCCCTTCGCCGCGTGAGCTGAAGCGGTCGAAGAGGTTCTGGCTGAAGATCCGGGCGACCGCGGGATGATCGACGTTGAGCCTCTGGAACGGCTGGGCCCAGCCGTCGCTCACCAGCATCGAGCGGTGGGCCGGGATGAAGAAGAGCTTCTCGCGGCCGGACCCGATCTTGCCGAGTTTCTTCGCGGTGAGCTTCTTACTGTTGAAGACGACCTCGGTCTCGTCGCTCCACGCCTTGCCCATGCCCGCCCCGAAAATGAGGTCGATGAGCACCTCCGGGCGCTCGGTGGGATGACCGGCGTCATGGAGTGCAGTCACCACCTGCCGGCCGTCCAGCCCCAGCTTGAGCCACTGCAGGGCGAGGCTCTTCCCGGTCGCCTGCGCGCCGACCAGCACCGTGAGGTCGCCGAACCCGAGATCCGCCGAGGCGATCTGCGCGAAGCTCCTGATCTTGAGCCGGTTCGACGTGGCCATCCCGAACCTCCCGTTCCTGATCGCCCGTGACCGCTCTCACGGCCCGTTCGCTGCCAGCCGGTTCAGGTCACAGAATCTCACAGATCCCGCGCACCATCGTCCCAGCGAACGCGACTCGGCCCCTTCCGCCGCACCGCAGCAGCATGGCGGCAATACCCGGCGAGTCATTCGGAAGGAAGACCACGCGTGGGCAGTGAACTCACACTGTGATGTTGTTTCGCCGTCTGCCAAATCACTAATGTGCTTCTCCTTCGTCTTCTGTCACTTCAGGCAGAGCGCATCATTCTGCCAACGGCAGCGGCCCGTCACGATAGACTCTCCTGTGAAGTCGGATCGGTTGCGGATCGTACATAGGAGCGCGCAGGGCTACGAGCACGAACCGCTTCAAGCACGCTTGGAGGCATATCGACGGCCACTGTGGATGAGGTCTTGGGACCGTTTGTGAGGGGGCGCCTGCCTACCCCGGAATGAGCGAAATCGAAGTTCCGCAGCCTCATTCGCAATCAGCCTTCATTCGGAATGGGTCTGGCTTGAGATCGATGACGAAGAGGAGACGATGGTGCCCATCTCCACATCCCCACTCTGGCTAGTCGGTTCTGGCGCGTCCCGGGACGCGGGCATGCCTTCGATCGCGGACATTGACGCCACGGTGTTCGAGCAGGAATTCTGGCGAGGTGCAGGGGAGTTCCTCCCCGGAGACCACCCCGACGGCGACATCGGTCGTCAAGACGCCGTGGTCGCCCGGGTGCGCGACACCCTCCGTTGGGCGAGGTGCATGGTGGGATCGCCGAGCGGCGAGCGCGCGAACTACGAGCAGGTGTTCTTTCTGCTGCAACAGGTTCACCGGCAGATTGCGGACCCCCAGACCAACCCGGCGGTTCAACCTCTCGTGGAGAAGGCCGAGGAGTTCACCGCCATCGCAGAGGCGCTCACCCCATATCCGTTCTCGCACTCTCATGATCTCCTGGACGTGACGAAGCAGGCGACGCGCTGGATCGCGCACGCGGTGAGACACAAGCTCAGCACGCCCATTGAGGAGGGCCAGATCCACCAGGCGCTGGCCGACTGCGCGCGCGAGCTCGCGCAGGGCCGTTCACTCGTGGTCGCGACGCTGAACCATGACCAGGTCCTCGAGACCATGCTCGAACGGGCAGGGGTGGGGTGGACGACCGGGTTCGTCCAGCGTGCACAGGGCGAGCCCTTCCGGGTCTTCGACCGGGATCGACTCCAGGATGGTGCCTCGACTGTCACCGTGTTGAAGCTGCACGGGTCGGTGGCGTGGACTCGGGTCAGGAAGGGCGGCGTGTGGCAGGTTGTCGAGGTCACGGGCCCCCAGCGATTCGACGCGATGGAGAGAGAGGACCAAGACGTGGTGACTCCGCGGGATCCTGAGCTACTCATCGGGACCCTGAACAAGGTCGTCGACCACTGGCGCACGCCGTTCTGGGAGCTGTTCGAGCGCTTCCGGTCGTC
>CAZKKP010000375.1:0-4420 GCA_964553295.1 uncultured Thermoanaerobaculia bacterium
GTCCGGCTGGTGGGAGCGGCGGCCGTCGCCGAAGTCCCAGAGCACGTGGCGGACGGCGCCGTCGTCGTCGGCGGCGCCGGCCTGGTACACCACCTCGAGCGGCGCCTCCCCGGTCGTCGGGGTCATCACGGGGTCGAGGGTCGGCGGGAGGTTGCCGTCGATCACGAACAGCTCGAGGTCGTCGAAGAAGACGGTGACCTCGCTGCGGGGGCCGTACACCCCGAAGCGGACCAGGGTGCCGCCCGGCTCGGCGGTGAAGCGCAGGGCCAGCTTGTGCCAGCGTCCGGTCCCGCAGGTCGCGGCCATCTGCGCCGGGTCTATGGCCGTCGAGCTCCAGTCGGCGTGGATGACGGCCAGCTCGAGCCGTCCCCAGCCGTCGCCGGCGAACAGCTCGCAGCGCAGCCAGCCGGTCAGCTTGTACTCGACCCCCGCCGTCGTCGGCAGGAAGCCCTGCTCCCACATCGGGCCGCTGCCGGAGTAGCCGGCGTGGTCGACGGCGACGGCGAAGGCGCCGGAGTGGACCGTCGTGCTCGTCAGGTCGGCGCTGGTAAGACCGGGCCAGGCGATCACTTGGGCGCCGGCCAGGTCCTCGAAACCGCCGTTGACGAGCAACCCCTCGGCGCCAGTCGCCGCGGCCGCCAGGACCATCGCGAGGGCGAGGCATGGACCCTTGAGGGGGCGCCGCCGCTCACAGCCGGTCATCGTCCGCGACCTCGAGCTGGTCCGGGGTCTCGACGCGGATCGCCGGGTCGCCCTGGTACCAGCCGATGACGCCGTGCACCGCCAGGCGCCGGCCCACCCGGAATACCCCCGCTCGGTTGCGGCCGCGCTCGGTGCCCAGCGAGGGGCCGAAAGCCGGCCATGCGTGCCGTGGGATCAGGACCTTGAAGGCGCCCATGTGCGGGTCCGTGAAGCCGAGCAGGATCTCCTTGCCGTTGTTGCCCACCCAGGCGATGTCGCCGACGACCGTCGCGCGCCGCCCAGTGTGGGCCCGGGCCTCGTCGAAGCGGATCCGGACCGGGACGTGGTCTGCGGCCGACCTGTCCGCGGGTGCTCGGGGGCCTTCTGCCGCGGTCGCCTCCGCCGCCTGCGGCTCGCCGTGCTCCAGGGCCACCACGGCGCCGTCACAGGAGCGGAAGAGCACCATGCCGTCGGAGACGACCCACGAGGCGTACTCGCTCCAGTAGGGGTCGTACACCGGCCCCTGGTCCCAGTAGACGTAGAACCCGAAGGGGTACTGCCGGGCGTCGCCGTCCTGGGCGAGCACGTCCGGGTCCCAGTGGCTCGGGCTGAAGCTGCCGTCGTTGCTCGAGGTGACGACGTGGGGGAGGGGCTCGCTGGCGATCGGCGTCAGGTAGCTGCCGAGGGCGTCGCCGCGGTCGCTGACCCGGATCGCGTAGCCGACCATCCAGTGGCCGCCGAGGATCTGGTCGCCGGCCATGGTGAGGTTGGGCTGCTCGTCAGTGAGCAGGTAGTCGACCGTGCCCGGGTACCTGATCCAGCGGACGTACCCGGGCAGCAGGCCCGGGGTCTGGTTGTCGAGCACCATCTCGCCGAAGCTCGAGTCCCAGCGCTCGTCGTAGCGCCCGTCGGTTCCGCGGATGACGGTGTAGACCACCTCCTCGCCGTCGGGGAAGGTCTTGACCACCGGCTGCGGCCCCATGGGCATGTAGTCGTTGTCGCCGAAGCCGCCGTGGCCGACGTTGCAGACGAAGGCGCTTTCGCCGGTGTCGAGGTCGAGGGCGAAGAGGGCCTGCTGGGCGGGGTCGCCCTCGAGGAGGGCCCTGATCTCGGCGTTGCTGCCGATGCGGCCGTAGCTCCACATCGACTGCCACTCGAGGCGGAGCTTGACGAGCACCAGCCCGTGAGCCTCGGCCACCACCGGCCAGCCGTGGCGGTAGGAGTGAATCTCCGAAGGGGTGTTGGGGGTCGGCTTGACCCGCCAGACCCGAGCCCCGGAGGCGTTGTCGACGGCGTGGACATGGAGGTCCGCGGCGCCGACCACCACCCGGTTGCGGCCCGGTGAGTAGGACGGCGGGGTGTCCACGGTGGCGCCGGCGTCGTAGTCCCAGATCGGCGAGAGATCGGTCACCGCCAGGGCGACCACCCGGCTGCCGGCAGACACCACGACGCGGTCGGCGAGGAGCAGTGGGGGGGTGGTTGCCGGCCCGGGCACGGGAGCGCTCTCCACCGTCGCCCCGGTGCTCGCGGCGAGCTTGAGCAGCCGGCCGTCGGCGGTGGTCACCAACAGTGTGTCGTCCGGGCCGTGGTAGGCCGGCGTCGCCTGGGCCGACCCGCCAAGGGCGCGGCTCCAGAGCACCGCACCGGAGGCCGAGGCCAGGGCGACGACACCTTCCGGGCCGCGCGCCACGTAGACCCTGCCACCGCCCGTGACGGGCTGGACGTTGCGCGGCAGCGAGGTCTTCCCGGCGGAGATCGCACCGCTCGCGTCGGGGCCGTTCCACGACCATTTCCAGCGCCACGGCACGGGCACTGCGGCCGCGGTGTAGCCGGTACGACGGGCGTCGTGGGCGTGCTGCCGCCACTCGTCGACGCCCGGGGCAGGGACCGTCGAGGACCAGGCCCGGAGGTCGCCGCTCTCGAAGCCGTCGGCGAAGATCAGCTCAGCGCCGGCCGGGACTGGCAGGAAGATGGCCCCTGCCGCCGCCGCGACGGCCAGGCGACAGAGGAAGCCCGGGGATCTCGTCATGCCCTGCCTCCGGTGGTTGGGGTCCCATGCCCCGAGGTCTTCAGCCAGCCTAGCCCGGGTCGTCTTCGAGCGGCGGTGACACGGCTCATCCCGGCGGTGGTGCTGAACGGCCGCCGCCCGGGCCACGGGCGGCCGGCGGTTTGCTATCGTGAGTCGATGCTTCGGGGGGCTCTGGTCGGGTTCGTGGCGCTGCTGCCGGCCACGCTGGCGGCGGCGGCGGACATTTCCACGGTGAGCCGCGGCGCCGAGGTCAGGCTCGAGGATCACCTGGCGCCGGGCAAGCTCGTACTGGTGGACTTCTACGCCGACTGGTGCGGGCCCTGTCGCATGCTCGCCCCACGCCTGGAGAGGCTCGCTGCGGCGCACCCCGACGACCTCGCGCTGCGCAAGGTGGACATCGTCCGCTGGGACAGCCCGGTGGCGCGCCAGCACCGGATCCGGGCGGTTCCCCATCTCAGGCTCTACGACGGCGCCGGGCAAGTGCTCGCCGACGGCGACGCCGGTCGGGTGCTGGCGGTGCTCGAAGATCGGCTCGGCGCCTCCGCCGGCGGGACCGTCGTCGGCGCGTCAGGCCGGTCGTCGTGGCTCCCCCTGGCAGCACTGCTGCTGGTCGCCGGGTTCGCCGGCTACGTGCTGCTGCGCCGGCCCGGCGCCGTTCCCCCGCCGCCGAAGGCGACCGCCACGGCAGTCGGGCCCGGGGCCGGCCGTGGCGTCGCTGCGACCTGGTTCGTCATGGTCCAGGGTAGTCTCGAGGGACCGTTCACCCGCGAGCAGCTCGCCGACCTGGTGCGGCGGCGCGTGATCGGCCCCGGGGCTCCGATCCGACGCCGCGGCGAGTCCGGCTGGCGGGAGCTCCGCGAGGTGCTCGAGCCGTGACCCGCCTGGCCGGCCGTATCGGCCCCGGCCTGGCGATCGCCGCCACCGGCGTCGGCGCCGGCGACCTGCTGGCGGCGATGCTCGCCGGGGCGGACTTCGGTTCGACGCTCGCCTGGGCCATCGTTCTCGGGGCGATTCTCAAGCTGTGCCTGAACGAGGGCGTCGCCCGCTGGCAGCTGGCGACCGGGACCACCCTGCTGGAGGGCTGGAGCCGTCACCTGGGGGCGCCGGTCCGAGCGTACTTCCTGCTCTACCTCGTGGTGTGGTCGTTCATCGTCGCCGCCGGCATGATGTCGGCCTGCGGGATCGCCGCCCACGCCCTGCTGCCGGTGCTGCCGGTGCGCTGGTGGGCGGTGGTTCACTCCCTGGCTGGTTTGGCCATGGTCATGGCCAGCCGCTACGGCGCCTTCGAGCGCGAGCTGGTGGATCTGTTCACGTAGGAGGGTTCGATGACCCTGACTCACGTCGTCGCCGTCGCGTTCGGTCTCGGGTTGATGGTCAACGCCGCGCTGTTCGTGCCCCAGGCGGTGCGGATCTGGCGCAGCCGGAGCGCCAAGGACGTCTCGCTGATCACCTTCGGCGGCTTCAACGTGCTGCAGGCGATCGGCATCGCCCATGGCTGGCTGCAGGGCGACCTGTCGCTGCTGATCGGCATGATCGCCAGCTTCCTCGCCTGCGGCGCGGTCACCGTCGGCGCGGTGCTCTACCGGCGCCGCTGACGCGCGAGGTTGTGGCGGTGGTCGCGTTCCTGGTCAGCGCCGCCGTCCTCGCGCTCGGGATTCGCGGTCCACGATTCCGGCAGGACGACGGGCTTGACACCGCGACAGCGATCTG
>CAZKKP010000376.1:0-2790 GCA_964553295.1 uncultured Thermoanaerobaculia bacterium
CCGTGGTCGACGCGCCCTCCGGGTGGGACTTCCACCGGCCGTCGTCGTCGATGCGCCTCGCCGAGGCCGAGGTTCCCGGCCCGGCCGGGCCGGCGCTGCTCACCGTCTTCTTCTTCGGTCCCGGCGGCGGCGGCGACGTCCAGGCCAACCTGCAACGCTGGCTGGGCCAGATCGAGGCCACGCCGGGCTCGACGCCGGTCGAGCGACGGCTCGAGGCGGACGGCTTCTCGATCTGGGAGGTGACCGTGGCCGGCACCCTGCTGCCGAGCACCATGGGCGCCGGTCCGACCGAACCGATGCCGGGCTCGCGGCTGCTCGGCGCGGTCGTCGAGGGGCCCGGCGGCCCGTGGTTCTTCAAGATGACCGGCCCCGAGGACACCGTCTCGGCTGCCTCCGCCGAGTTCGAGCGCATGCTGCTGTCGGTCCGCCCCGCCGCCCGCACGACCTAGCGCCGGGAGGGCGACACCACGAGAACCGGTCGCGCCCGATCGGCGACGACGCCGGGGAGACTACTCTTGAGAATGTGTGAGCTCGAGGGGGCGCGATGAGCAAGGGGATCCGGATCGAGGCTCTGAAGGTCGGGGCGCCGGTCGAGGTCACGGCCGCCGAGCTGGCGGCGTTGCTCGCCGGCTGCGAGACGGTGCGCGAGGTGCGACCGGTCCTCGCCGGGCCGATCAGGATTCTCCGCCGCGGCGCAGCCGTCGCGCTCCAGGAGGAGAGCCCCCGCGGCGAGCTCTTCCTGCGCCGCCTCGGCGCCCTGGCCGAGGCCGAGGCCATCCTCGAGGACCGGCTCGCGACCTACGAGCGGATGTGGGACGGCTGCGGCTGCAAGGTCCACTACCGCGAGTGACAGGGTGAATCAGGCTCGGCCCGGAGTTCTCAGGAGCTACCGATGGCGGTGCGGACGTGCGCAGTCCAGCTGACATCTCATCCCTCGGGCAGTGCGGCCGCTCAGCGCGTGGCCCCCACGGCGATCCAGGCCGTGGTGTCGCCCGACTCGAACCCATCCTCGAAGATCAGCGCACCGCCGAGGTTGCCGGCGAGCCGACCCATCGCGCCCCAGCCGCTGCCGTCCTGGGCATCGGTCCCCGAGCCCGGAAACGGGCTCGGCGGCGGCCCGGTCGACCACGCGACCACCGTTGAGCCATCCGCCGCCACGCCGATCGCGGGGTAGACCTGGATTCCGTCGAGCGGGCTCATCGGCGCCGGGTTGACGAAACCGCTGTTGACGCGCAGCTCAGCGTGGCGGACCGTGCCGTCGGGGTTGTACTCCTCGGCGTAGACCTCGGTCAGCGCATCGCAGGCGCCCGACAGGACCGTGAGCAGGTCGAGGGCAGCACACTGGGCCTGGGCGGAGGGCGGGCTCACCTCCTGGAAGGCGCTCGTCCAGGCGATGAGGAAGCTGCCGTCGCCGGCCATTGCGACATCCGGGAAGACCTGGTGGGAAAGCGTGAACGAGTTGACCTGCCATGCAGCGGCGACGGGGTTGCCCGCGGCGTCGAAGCGCTTGCCGTGAACCGAGAAGTCGGAGCTGTCGAGGGTGCGGCTGCCGCCGGGGGGCGGGGCGCCGTTGGAGCCCTCGGAGTGCCAGACGATGACCGTCGCGCCGTCGCCATTGCGCGCGACCCGCGGCAGGTCCTGGGTACCGAGCTTGTGGTCGTTGACGCAGATCTCCTTGCTCCCGACGAGCAGCTCGTCACCGGTGCATGCCGGACTGGCGGTGGCGCACACGTCGAAGCACTGCCCGCCCGGGTTGACCACATCCACCGCGTTACCTGAGGAGTCGAACTGCCGGGCGAAGATGCCCGAGATGTCGCCGTCCTGGAAGACACCCGTACCACCGGCGCCGGACTGCCAGGCGATGAGGAAACCGCCCGCCTCGTCGAACGTGACATCCGGGAAGCGCTGGTTGCCGCGGTTCCAGTAGTTCGCGACGCGGTCGACCGGGTCGACCGGTGAGCCGTCGCCGTTGAAACGCCTGAAGTGGACGTTCTTGGTCCCCGGCGTCCCCTCGGAGTCGCCGGAGTCCCAGACGACGACGAACGCACCGCTGTCACGAATGGCGACCCTCGGGTGCTCGTCCGGGTCGACGGTGACGGTGTTGACCTGCAGCTCGGCAAAGCGCCCGTTGCCGTCGCCGTCGAAACCGCGCGCGAAGATCTCCGGGTTGGCGCCGGTCGGGTCGCTCTGCCACACCACCACGAAGCTGCCGTCGCCGGCCACCGCCACGTGCGGGTTCTGCTGCAGCCCGACGGTGGCGACGTTCACCTGGAACTCGGCGAAGCGCTCGCTGCCGTCGGCGTCGAGACCACGGGCGAAGATGCCGGCGCCGTCGCCGTCGTTCTCGTCGGCCCAGACGACGACGAAACCCCCGGTCGCGTCACAGCCCACGGCAGGGCCGGAAGGATCGTTGGAGGCGAAGTCGGCAAGGTCGACCCCAAGGGGGACGGTCTGGTTGCCGGTCGTGGTGCTGTTGACGACGAACTCCTCAGCCGTGAAGGGCAGTCGAACCTCCCCCGCCGCGACGCCCGCGACCAGGAGCAGCGCAGCCACCGACAGACCCACAAGAGCACGACCACCAACGCTCATGACTTCCTCCTTCGGCCTCGACTTCCCTCAGGGAGATGAGAGAACCACTTCGAGCACGATAAACCATCGGCTGGCGCTCTCGCAACACGCTCGGACGCCCGGACGGCCGGGTGCACGTCTCCAGCGACGGCGGCGGCGGGCCGTAGGGGGCCTGCGGCCAGACCCATGGCGATCTCGGTGTTCTGGTGGGCGCGCAGGGCT
>CAZKKP010000376.1:2800-4419 GCA_964553295.1 uncultured Thermoanaerobaculia bacterium
CGGCGGCGGCGCCTGGCGCGACGTCACGCCGGCCGCGCCGGCTGCCGCGTCGGCGTCCTCGAGATCGAGGACCCGTCCCCGGGCGCCCCGCGGGACAGGTGAGGGTCACTCCAGGCCGAGCTTGCCGAGCAGGGGCTCGATCCGGGGCTCACGGCCGCGGAAGTCGAGCCACATCTCCATGAAGTCCTTGGTGCCGTTGACCGCGAGGACCGAGCTGCGGAATCTCGCGGCGGTCTCCTGGTCGAAGAGGTCGGTCTCTTTGAATGCGTCGAAGGCGTCGCTGTCGAGCACGCCCGACCAGATGTAGCTGTAGTAGCCGGCGGCGTAGCCGCCGAGGATGTGCGAGAAGTACGTCGAGTGGTAGCGGGGGGCGATCTCCGGGATCAGGCCGATCTCTTCGAGGAAGGCTCGTTCGAAGGCGTTGACGTCCAGATCGACCGGCTCGGTGAGGGTGTGGTACCGCATGTCCAGAAGGCTCGCCGCGAGGTACTCCACCTGCATGAAGCCCTGGTTGAAGTGGCTGCTGGCGACGATCTTCTCGACGAGGCGGTCGGGAATCGGCTCGCCGGTCTCGAAGTGCCGCGCGTAGACCCTGAGCACCTCGGGCTCGGTCGCCCAGTGCTCCATGATCTGGCTCGGCAGCTCGGAGAAGTCGCTCGAGCTGAAGCGGGTGGTGTAGGTGGCGTCGGAGAGCATGCCGTCCAGAGCGTGGCCGAACTCGTGGAACAGGGTCTCGACCTCGTCGAGGCTGAGCAGCGCCGGGGCGCCCTCCGACGGGGTGGTGAAGTTGCACACCAGGTTGATCACCGGGTCGACCTCGACGCCGCCGGCCCGATGCTGGTTGCGGAAGCGGCCGCACCAGGCCCCCTGCCGCTTGCTCTCCCGCGGGTGGTAGTCCAGGTAGATCACCGCGAGGTGGCTGCCGTCGGCCTCTCTGACCGCGAAGACCTCGGCGTCGGGATGGGGCTTCGGCAGCCCCTCGAGCCTCTCGAAGGTCAGACCGTAGAGCTGGTTGGCGACGTGGAACATGCCGTCGCGGACGGCCTCGAGGGCGAAGTACGGCCGCAGCTCGCTGTCGTCGAGGTCGTACCTCTCCTTGCGGACCTTCTCGGCGTAGAACCACCAGTCCCAGGGGGCGAGGGTGAAGCCGCCGCCGGAACGGTCGATGATCCCCTGCATCTCGGCGACCTCGCGTCGGGCCACCGGCAGCGAGGCGGCCCACAGTCGGTCGAGCAGCTCGTAGACCATCTCCGGGGTCCGGGCCATGCGGCTCTCCAGGACGTAGTGGGCGTAGGTCTCGAAGCCCAGGAGCCTGGCCTTCTCCACCCTCAGGTTGACGACCTCGGCCAGGACCGCCGTGTTGTCATGCTCGTTGCCGTTGTTGCCCCGCCGGGTGTATGCCGTGTAGAGCTCGCGCCGCAGCTCGCGGTTCGGGCCGTAGGTGAGGTAGGGCAGCATGCTCGGCTTGTGGGTCGTGAACACCCAGGCGCCCTCGTGCCCGGCCCGCACGGCGGCGGCCGCGGCGGTCTCGACCACGGCAGACGGCAGCCCGGCCAGGTCGGCCTCGTCGCGGACGACCATGGTGTAGCTGTTGGTCTCCGCCAGCAGGTTCTGGGAGA
>CAZKKP010000377.1:0-4406 GCA_964553295.1 uncultured Thermoanaerobaculia bacterium
GGGTGAGCAGCCCGGCCACCAGCAGCAGCAGGGCGGCTACCGCGACGTCCGCCAGGGCCGCAGGCGGCAGCCCCGCGGCGCCGAGCCGGCGGGCGACGCCGACCCCGATCACGGTCGTGACCGTAACCAGGGTGAACGGCAGCAGGTGGCCCGACCGCAGCAGCAGCGTGGCCATGAGCAGGGCTGAGGGGTAGAGCACCATGCTGACGTCGTGGACGCCGCGCCCCGTGGCGGTGGCGACCGTCGTCAGCAGGAAGAGCGACCCGACGCACGCCGGGCCCACCCTGCGGGTCCCGAGGCGGGGGAGGGCGAGCAGCAGGACGAGACTGGCGGCGCCGCCGACGCCCGCGAGCAGCACCGAACGGATATTGGACGCGGCCACGCCGATACCGACGATCGCCACCGCCAGGACGATGAAGGTCCACAGCGTGGTGCGCACCACCCGGGCCTGGGTGCGCTCGTCGATCAGCCCGAAGTCCCGGACCGTGGCGTCGGGCGTGACGTCGGCCTGGGGCTCACGGTCCATCGTGCCCTCTCCAGGGCGCGCACCCCACCCGATCGCGACCACCGGCGCCTCTGCCGGCCGCGCACCGGCAGCGACCGACGAACCCGAGGGGCGAGTCCACGTTCACGGCGGCCACCCGTCCTGGGAGTGGCACAGCGCACGAACCCCGGGGGCCGGCCGGCCGGTCACCGCCGGCATCGAACTCAACCCCCGGGAGCGGATGCTCTCGTGAAACGAGGTGAGGAGGATTTTCACGGCAGAATGAGCATATACCGGACGGCACCATGGCGGACGGCCGACCGCCGGAGAAGAGCTACCTCGACCCGGAGGTCCTCCGGGTCGGGTCACCGTCGATCGTCACCTGGGCTCGGTTGGCCCGAAGCCGATGAAGCGCTCGAGCCAGTCCTTCTTGGCGCCGTACCAGTGCACCGAGTTGGCCGGCTTGAGGATCCAGTGATTCTCGTCCGGGTAGTAGATCAGCCGGCTCTCCACGCCGCGGTTCTGCAGGGTGTTGAACAGCTCCATGCCGTGGTTGAGCGGCACCCGGTAGTCGAGCTGGCCGTGGATCACCAGGGTCGGAGTACTGAACGCCCCGGCGCCGGCGTGGGGCGAGTTGCGCGCGAACTGCTCGGGGGCCTCCCAGTGCTCGCCGTGACGCCGGGCGCCGGCGCCGTAGTCGGCGCCGTACTGGGTGAGCAGGTTGTAGACCGCGGCATGGGCCACCAGGGTCCGGAACGGGTGCTCGCGACCGAGCAGCACCGACGCCAGGTAGCCGCCGTAGCTGCCGCCGCCGGCGGCCATGCGGTCGTCGTCGAGCCACGGCTGGGCGGCGAACCAGGCCGCCGCCTTGACCGTGTCCTGGTAGGGCTTCTCGGCCCGCTCCGGGTTGATGGAGTCGGTGAACTCCTGCCCGAAGCCACTGGAGCCGTGGAAGTTGTGCCATCCCGTCACGAGACCCCAGCCGGCGAAGACCTGCGCGTTCCAGCGCCAGTGCCAGCTGTCGGCGATGCCGTTGTGGGGGCCGCCATGGAGCAGAAGGTAGAGCGGCCAGCGCTTCGTCCGGTCGAACCCGGGCGGGTAGACGACCCACATCTGGATCGGGGCGCCGCCCGCGCCCTGGTAGGTCACGCTCTCGTAGTCGCCCATGGCCACCGAAGCCAGGATCTCGTCGTTGAAGGTGGTCAGCTTGGTCGCCGCGCCGGTCTCGAGGTCGAGGCGGACCAGGGTCGGCGGCTCCACGAACGCCTGGCGCAGGGCCACCGCCACCATCCGGCCGCCGGCGTCCAGCGCGAGGTCGAGGTCGGAGAAGGTGCGCTCCCCGGTCACCGGCCGGACCGTTCCGTCGATGCCGATCCGCCAGACGCGCACGTGGCCTGCATCCTCGACGGCGCCGTACAGCGCCGAGCTGTCGGGGGCCCAGACCAGGCCGCTCACCGACCGGTCCCAGCCCGCCGTCACCACCCGGCCCGCACCGGCGCCGCGGTCGTGCAGCACCAGCCGCCGGGTGTCACCGTAGAAGCCCTTCACGGTCTGCCGGGCGAAGGCGAGAAAACGCCCGTCGGGGCTGAACAGCGGCTCGGTGTCGGCCGCCGGGTTGTCGGCGGACAGGTTGCGCGCGGCGCCACCCTCGAGGGACACCGCCCAGACGTCCAGGTTGGGGTCGACGCCGCTGCGGTTGGTGTCGGCGACGAACGCCACCTCGCGCCCGTCCGGTGAGACGTCGAAGCTGGAGCGGTTCGCCTCCTCGCGCGGCAGCTCGAGGCCGGTGGCGAGGGTCACCCCGCTGGGCTCGCCGCCCTCGAGGTCGACCACGAAGAGGTGCGCCTGCCGGTCGTCGAGCCAGCGGTCCCAGGCCCGGGCCGGCGCGGCGTCCCACTGCTTCGCCGAGACCTTGGACTCGGCCCGCTCCTTCATCCGGGCCGCCGCGGCCTCGCGGTCGAGATCGGGCCAGACCCGACTGATGAACACGACCCCCTTGGAGTCGGGCAGCCAGCGCGGGGCCGAAACCCCGGTGGGCCACTCGGTCACCCGCCGCGCCTCGCCGCCGCCGGTGGGCAGCACATAGAGCTGGCTCTGCTCGTCGCCGTCGCGCTTGGCGACGAAGGCGATGTGGCGGCCGTCCGGGCTGAAGGCCGGCTCCGACTCGGCGGCGGGGTGAGTGGTCAGCCGCCGTGCCGTCCCACTGCCGTCCGTGGTCACCAGCCAGAGGTCCGACGAGGGCTCGTTCTTCTCCAGGTCGTAGGTGGTCACCTGGACCACCGCCGAGGCGCCGTCCGGGGACAGCCTCGGGGCCGCGAGCCGCTTCAGCTCCCACATGGTGGTCGCGTCGAGCGGCCGCACCTCGGCGGCGGCAGCCGCCGCAGTCCAGATCACCATCATCGCGATGAAACCGTTTCGGATCAAATCTTTGCGCATGGGCTCTCCTTCGTCGACTCGACTGGATGGGGGGCGCCGCCGGCGGTCGTGCGGCCGAACGACGCCCCTGTCAGAGCTACACACCTCCAGCGCCCCGGGTATTCCGCCCCGGCGGGGGAAGAACCACGCTTCGCCGCGGGGCACGTCCGGGTCCGGGCGACAGCCGGTCGGGCGCCCCTGTCAGACCCACTCTCCCGGCACCGTCCGGATCGTCCGCTCGCGGCAACCGCCGGCGCCGGCTTCAGGGCTGCGACCCCGCGGCTAGGATGACCACCGCGTCGTCGTTGAACAGCGGCACGATCACGACGTCGCGAACCGCGTCGTAGCCGAGGTCCGCCGGCGCGGGCAGCCCGTCGAACAGGACCCTCACCGCAGCGCCCTTCGCCACCTCGTACACCGCACCGCCCTGCCATGAGCTGACGAGGAGCCGGCCGTCGCGGGTCTCGACCACTCCGTCGAGGCCGCCGGCGGGCAGCACGGCCAGGTCGACGCGCTCGCCGTCCTGGGTGAGACGGTACACCGTGCTGCCACCGAAGGTTACCACCAGCAGACCGCCGTGGGCCGTGCTGTCGAGGACGCCGTTCGGCCGCTCCAGCGCGGGCCCGGTCGCCACCGTCGTGATCGCCCCGCTCGGCTCGACCAGGTGAACCGCCGCCGAGCCGGTGTCCTGGGCGCCGTCCGGCGTGAAGACGACCCCAGTGTCGGAGACGAGCAGCGAGCCGTCGCGCACCGCCGCGAGGTCGTTGACGAAGGTGGCGCCGGGGATCACGATCTCGCCCTGCGGCTCACCGGTCACCCGGTGGAAGCGGCGGACGACGCTGATGTCGGCCACGTACAGGGTGTCGCCGAGGATCGCCATGCCCTTGGGCGCGTTCAGCTCCACGCCCTCGGTGGCGCCGTCGACCCACTTCAGCTCGGCCACCGCGCCGTCCGGCTCGAGGCGCGAGATGAAGCCGTTGCCGTCGACCGCCAGCGGCGAGCCGTTGATGTTGGCGACCAGATACCGGTCGGCCACCGGGTCGTGCAGCACCGACTCCGGGGTCGCGAAGCCGACCCCCGAAACCCGGATCTCGGCCGGGGCACTCCCCTGCGGTGGCGGCGCCGCCTGCTCGGCAGACTCCGGCGGAGCGCCCCCGCAGGCCGTCAGCCCGAGGCCCAGTGCCGAGACGAAAACAGCCTTGATGCTCGCTCTCATGCAGACCTCCATGCCCTTCACAACAGTCCAACAGACCACTGACCCGGCCCGGCCGAGTCACGGCGCGACCTGTCCTCCGTGCCTCCTGCCCTCCGGTTCGCGAAGACCCTCGACACGCCGTTCTCAACGACAACCTCCGCCCCGCGGCCCCTGATTCCGGATCAGGCCCCATGGCGCCTCTGATCGGCAAGGGCGCCGCCCCGTGATCGGCCTCGGGCCCCACACACCATTCCGAGAGTTCACCCCGGACGACCTGGAGCAGGCGACGGGCGATCGGGGACCGGTTCCGGG
>CAZKKP010000378.1:0-4405 GCA_964553295.1 uncultured Thermoanaerobaculia bacterium
GCGGTGCTGTTCTACTTCGGCACCGGGCCCATCAAGGGCTTCGCGGTCACGCTGTCGATCGGCATCATGGCGAGCGTGTTCACGGCGGTGTTCGTGTCGCGGACCATCTACCTGCTGATCCTGTCCGGTCGTGACCGTGTCCCGACTCTGAGCATCTGACGGAGAGCGAGCATGCGCATCATCGGCGACACCAACATCCCATTCCTCTCGTACCGCAAGATCGCGCTCACCATCTCGATGCTCGTCATCCTGGCAGGCCTTGCCTACGAGCTGCTCGGGCCCGGGCTCAACCTGGGCATCGACTTCCGCGGCGGCACCCAGGTCACCGTCAAGTTTCAGGAGGCGCCCGACCTCGGCCGGATCCGGACGGCTCTGGAGCGGCTCGGCGTCGGCGTGCCGCTCGTCCAACGTTTCGACGAGCCGGAGAAGCACGAGATCCTGATCCGGATCCAGAACCCCGAGGGCGCCGAGGGCGACTTCACCGCACCGATCCTGGCGACCCTGCAGCAGGAGTTCAACTCCGGCCTCGGCGGCAGTTTCGACCTCAACGCCCAGGGCGCCAACGAGCTCGGCGACCTGCTCGCGGCCGCCGACCCCGACCGGCTCGGCGGCGCGGTCGAGGACCGGCTCGAGCACTACGCGGCGATGGCCGACTCGGTGCTCTCGCACCGCCGCCAGCACGGCATCTTCACGAGCGTCGACGAGCTCGCCGGGATCGACGGCCTCTCCGACGCCGTCCGCAGCCACCTGCGCGGGGTCACCGCCGCCGGCGCCTTCTCGCTGCTCGGCGCCGAGAGCGTCGGCCCGTCGGTCGGGGCCGACCTCCAGGAGAAGGCCACCCTGGCGATCGTGTTCTCGCTGATCGGCATGCTCGCCTACATCTGGCTGCGCTTCCAGCTGCCCTACGGCATCGGCGCGGTGGCGGCGCTGTTCCACGACGTCCTGATCACCCTGTCGGCGCTGGCGGTGACCGGCCGCGAGATCAACCTGTCGACGGTGGCGGCGCTGCTCACCCTGGTCGGCTACTCGGTCAACGACACCGTGGTGGTGTTCGACCGGGTCCGCGAAAACCTCCGGCTGCAGCGCGGCGAGGCCCTCGAGCCGCTGATGAACCGGTCGATCAACCAGACCCTGTCGCGCACCTTCATCACCTCAGGCACGACCCTGGTCGTCGTCTTGACCCTGTACATCTTCGGCGGCGACGTGATCAACACCTTCGCCTTCGTGCTGCTGGTCGGGATCCTGGTCGGCACCTACTCCTCGATCTTCGTCGCCTCGCCGGTGGCGCTGTGGGTCAACCGCCTGCTCGTCGCCCGACGCGAGCGGCGGCGCGCCCAGGGTCGGCGCTGACGCAGGGCCGACGTGGCGGTTTCCCTTCGCCGGCGGGGCCGGGGCCCCGCCGGCGAGGGGAAACCCCGGCGTGCTGTGATCCCGACGTGAGAAAGCACCGCTGGATGCTCCCCCCGTCGGCCGGGGCAGGATGCCGGTGGAACATGCGGGCTAGAATGTGGGGATGGACCCGAGCCGCAAGATCCGCATCGAGGACATTCTCAACCGGGTCGAGCGCTACCGGCCCGACCTCGACGAGGACCTGCTGCGGCACGCCTACGTCTTTGCCGCCAACCGGCACCAGGGCCAGGTGAGACGGTCCGGCGAGCCCTACTTCACCCATCCCCTCAATGTCGCCTGGATTCTCGCCGAAATGGAGCTCGACGAGGTCGCGATCGCCGCCGGGCTGATGCACGACATCCTCGAGGACACCGCCACCCAGGCGGCCGAGCTCGAGCTCGAGTTCGGCCCCGAGGCGACCCGCCTGGTCGTCGCCCTGACCAAGATCTCGAGCTACGAGTCGAGCTTCACCAGCCGTGAGGCGACCGAGGCCGAGAACTTCCGCCGGCTGCTCTTCGCCTCGATCGACGACGTCCGGGTGATCCTCGTCAAGCTCGCGGACCGGCTGCACAACATGCGCACCCTCGGTTTTCTCCGCCGTGAGCGCCAGGTCGCGATTGCCAGGGAGACCCTCGACATCTACGCGCCGATCGCCAACCGCCTCGGCATCGGCAGCATCAAGGGAGAGCTCGAGGACCTGTGCTTCCAGTACCTGCACCCGAGGGAGCACGAGCGCCTCGAGCGGGAGGTCGCGGCCCGTGCCGAGGCGGCGGAGCGCTGGTTCACCGACATCCGTTCACAGATCGAGGAGGTGCTGCTCGAGCACGGCATCAGCGCCACCATCGGCGGCCGGGTCAAGCACCTTTACTCGATCTGGCTCAAGCTCAAGAGACAGGGGGTCGACGTCTCCAACGTCTTCGACTTCCTGGCCTTCCGGATCCTGGTGGCGAACGTGAGCGAGTGTTACGCGGTGCTCGGCCTGATCCACCAGCGCTGGTCGCCGGTGCCCGGTCGGATCAAGGACCACATCGCGATCCCCAAGCCCAACGCCTATCAGTCCCTGCACACCACGGTCATCGGGCCGGAGGGTCACCCCTTCGAGATCCAGATCCGCACCGTCGACATGCACAAGATCGCCGAGTTCGGCATCGCCGCCCACTGGAGCTACAAGGAGCATGGCTCCCAGGGGGCCGCCGAGGACAGCCGGATCTCCTGGCTGCGCAGCCTGCTCGACAGCTCCGAAGGCAGCTCGCCGCGGGAGTTCCTCGACTCCCTCAAGGTCGACCTCTACCCGGACGAGGTCTATGCCTTCACTCCTCGCGGCGACGTCTACTCCTTCCCGCGCGGCGCGACCATCCTCGACTTCGCCTATCGGGTCCACAGCGAGGTCGGCAACAGCTGCGTCGGCGGGCGGGTCAACGGTCGCTGGGCGCCCCTCAAGATGGAGCTGAAGAACGGCGACATCGTCGAGGTCAGCACCTCGCCCCAGCAGTCGCCGCACCACGACTGGCTCGACCTCGTAGTCACCAACCGGGCGCGTTCGAAGATCCGCTCGTGGCTCAAACGAGAGGAGCGGGAAAAGGCGGTGGAGGTCGGACGCCGGCTGGTGGAGCGCGAGCTCCGCCGGGTCGGCACCTCGTGGCGGCGGGCGAGCGACGGCGACGAGCTCGCGAAGCTGCTGAACGCCCACGGCTTCGCCCGCGACGAGGACCTCCTGGCGGCGGTCGGCTTCGGCAAGCTCGCGGCCCATGCCCTGGCCAACGAGCTCACCCAGGGCACCGAGCCGACGCCGCCGGAGCTGCTGTCCCGGCCCCGCTCCGCGCTCGTGACGGCCGACGGAGCGGCATTGGAAGTGACTGGCGCTGCAGACTTTCTGGTCTACATCGCGGGTTGCTGCAAGCCCCTGCCGGGGGAGGACATCGTCGGCTACGTGACACGGGGCAAGGGAGTTGCGGTACACTCCAGAGCGTGCCCCAATGTCAAGAAGCTGCTCTACCACCCGGAGCGGGAGATCGAAGTGCGCTGGGCGGAGCGTGCCGGCGACGGCCGGACCGGCACCTCGAGGGTCGACCTCGACATGGTCTTCGACGACCGCTCGGGCATGCTGGCCTCGATCTCGAACGCCATCACCGCCGAAGGCAGCGACATCGTGTCCTGCCAGCTGCGGACCGAGAAGGACGAGAACGGGTTCGCCGCGATGACCCTGGCGGTGCGCGACGCCGCGCAGCTCGACCGGATCCTCGACCGGCTGCAGTCGCTCAAGGGCATGGTCCACGTCGAGCGGCGCGGCGCCACGCCCATGGGGCGGGTGCGGAGCCTCGCGCGATGACCGGTCGCGCCTCCGGCGCCGGGCTCGCCGAGATCATGGGAGCGGATGTTACGGGCGGTTTGCGAACTGCTTTGGCAACGTCGAGGGGAGGGCAATGGCGAAGGTTCTTCGACCCGCTGTGGGTCAGGTTGGCTGACCTACGCGCACGGCGCTCCGGCGAGGAGCGCGAATTTGTCCGTGTCCGATTCGTGCCGGGAACGCTCGGGGTTCCGGATCGAGAGGGCTAATATGCTGTCTCGCTTGTTCTTGACAGTGCAAGGGTCGTTTGCTAGCCTGCCGTCTAGAGGAGTGAAGGTTAAGTTCGACAAACTACTCGGGGCCAAGGTGTAAGCCGTGTTTGGAAAGCGAAAAAAGCAAATCGTCGGTTGCGACATTGGGTCCTCTGCGATCAAGATCGTCGAGCTCAAGCCGCTCAAGAACGATGAATACCAGCTCGTCCACGCAACGGTCGCCGAGCTCTCGCCGGAGGCGATCGTCGACGGCGCGATTATGGACTCCTCGCTGGTCGTGGAGGCACTCTCCCGCCTGATCTCCGAGAACGGGATAAAGAGTTCGAATTTCGGCGGTTCATTGTCCGGCCATTCGGTGATCATCAAGAAGATCCAGCTGCCTTCGATGACCGAGGCCGAGCTCGCCGAGTCGATCCAGTGGGAGGCCGAGCAGTACATCCCGTTCGACATCAACGAC
>CAZKKP010000379.1:0-4403 GCA_964553295.1 uncultured Thermoanaerobaculia bacterium
TCCTCGGACGGACCTCAATCATAAGCCAGAGCCCTCGGCAGCACGGCCGGAGGACGAAAGGCCCTCAACCCAGGGCGGCTCTGCCTGCGACCCAAGGCGGACGCGGGACCTCCTGATGGCAGAGCACACACCGACCCAGCGCGGACGTTGCCGTACGCCGACCGCAGGAGATCAACCAGAGAGGTACAGCGCGGCGCGGGCCATGCCGCTGAGCACGAGCCTCCTCGCAGGGTGGCGGCGGTATGATCGCGCGATGGCCTTCGACCTCGGCCGCTGGTTGCCCGAGTTCCCGATCCGGGAGCACTGCCTGTACCTCGACCACGCCGCGGTGTGCCCGCTGCCCCGGCCGGTGGCCGCGGCGATGCGCCAGAGGATCGCCGAGCAGGAGCAGACCGGCGCCGAGCACTACCGCGACTGGCGGACCTCGGTGCTCACCTGCCGACACCTCGGCGCCCAGCTGCTCGGCTGCGAGGCCGACGACGTGTCGATCGTGCACTCGACCTCGGAGGGGCTGTCCCTGATCGCCGAGGGCTACGACTGGACGCCGGGCGACGAGGTGCTGGTCGGCGAGGAGGAGTTCGCGAGCAACGTCGCCCCGTGGCTCAATCTGGCCGACCGCGGCGTGTCCGTCGTCCGTTACCCGCAGCCGGATGGCCGGGTCGACCCGGAGCAACTGGCCGACTGCATGACCGGCCGCACCCGCCTGGTGGCGGTCTCCTGGGTGGCCTTCCACACCGGCTGGATCGTGCCTCTGGTACGGCTCGCCCGGGTCTGCCGGGACCAGGACGTGGTCCTGGTGGTCGACGCCATCCAGGGCCTCGGCGTGCTGCCCATGGACATGCGCACCCTCGGCCTGGACGCCGTGGTCGCCGACGGTCACAAGTGGCTTCTCGGGCCGGAGGGCGCCGGGCTGATGGCGCTCAGTCCCGAGCTGAGGGCCCGGCTGCGGCCGACCCTGAGCGGCTGGCGCAACGTCCGCCTCGCCCCCGGAGACTTCTTCCTGCACACCGTCGAGCACCACCCGGACGGTCGCCGGTTCGAGCCGGGGGCCACCAACTCGGTCGGCATCGCCGGCCTCGCCGCCGCCCTCGACCTGCTCACCTCGGTCGACCGGGAGAACGTCCAGGCCCGGGTCGAGTCCCTCGCTCGTCTGATCACCCGCATCCTGCTCGCCCACGGCTGGGAGGTGCTGTCCCCCGGCGCCGGCCAGCCGGTCGGCGGCATCGTCGCCGGCCGGCACCCGACGGTGCCGCCGCGCGAGGTCGTGCGTCGGCTCGCCGAGCGCCGCGTGGTGTGCTCGACCCGCCAGGGCCTGGTGCGGTTCTCGCCCCACTTCTACGTCACCCGGGGCGAGCTCGAGGCGCTCGACCGGATCCTCGAGAAGGTAGGGCTGTGATCCGGCCACCCGCGCCGCGAGCCCTGTCGACTCGGGGCTCGCCTAGGCGCAAGAGCAGGTCGAGCATCTCGCATCCCATCTGCACCTCATTTTCGGCCCGCCCTCACGCGCGAGATCCTCAACGTCGACGCGGCTGAGCCTCCGGTCCGGCTCGATCGGGCGAACCGGATCCGTGGCACGGTCGGGCGCGACCCTGGCCGACCTGCTGTTGCGCGGGCCCTCAGGGCGGCGGCTCCCCGTCGGCGGCGCAGCGGAAGCCGATGGTGCGGTGGAAAGCGTCCGGCGCCCGACGGTCCCGCGCCGAGACCCGCAGCCGTGCCGGGGGATCGTCGTAGGAGCCGCCGCGGACCACCCGGCGGGGGTCCGAGGGACCGCCGGTGAGCTGGTTCCAGGCGCGACCGTCCCGGGGCACGCCCGCGAGGTCCCGGTGGTAAAGATCGGCGACCCACTCGGCGGCGTTGCCGATCAGGTCGTAGACCTCCCAGGCGTTGGCAGCGAAGCTCGCCACCGGCGCCGTCCCTCCCCAGCGGTCGACCCCGTCGGTGCCCAGGCTGTTGGCGTACCGGCTGTCCCAGGCGACGCCCCAGGGAAATCGGGCCAGCCCGCCGGCCCGCGCGGCACGCTCCCACTCGGCCTCGGTCGGCAGCCGCTTGCCGGCCCAGGCGGCGTAGTCCCGCGCCTGGAACCAGTCGACCCACAGCACCGGGTAGGCGCCGAGGTTCGGGTCGTCGTACATCAGCCGATCCCGGGGCGGCGAGCACACGCCGAGGTCGACGCAGCGGCGGTAGTCGTCGTTGGTCACCTCGCTGCGGTCGAGCCAGAAGGCCTCGACCCGGACGGTCGTCGCCGGGTGCTCGTCGGGGCCCGCCTGGGGGTCGGCGTCGCTCGCCCCGAAGCGGAACTCGCCGGCCGGAATCCACACCATCTCCCGCCCGTCGACGGCGCTCACCCACAGCGAGCCGGGTCGGGGGCTCACGGTGTCGAGCGACCTCCTCAGCAGTGGATCGCCAGGAGCGAGCCGGAGGGCGGCCGCGAAGAGCGCGACCGCCCGCGCACGGTCGCCGGCGCTGGCCGCTTCCTGACCCCGGGCCCGCAGCTGCCGCAGCAGCGATCGCGCCACCGCGCTGGTCCGGGCACCCAAGGCCGGGTGGCCTGCGACCCGATCGAGGTAGACCTCGAGAGCAGCGCCGACGGCCCGACCGTCGCCGGCCGCCGCGTCGTCGAGCATCGTCTGCTCGAAACGGCCGATGACGTCGAGCGCCAGCCGGTCGGCGAGCCCCTGGCCGACGAGCCCCGCCGCCTGCTCCAGGGCCTCGTCCATCCGCCCCTCGAGCATCAGCCAGGTCAGGGTCCGGCGCACCAGGTAGCGGCGGTCCTCCTCGAGGAGGCGGGCCTCGGCGAGGCCGCGGCCACGGTCCAACCCGCTCGGGAAGGCCGCCTCGGCCACCCGCAGCAGGGTGGCGGGTGGGATCTCCTCGACCCGGCCGACGACCGTCCTGAAGCCCACGTCGTCCGCCGAGTAACCCTCATCCTGCCAGGTGCGGCTGGAGACGCGGGCCAGCTCGATCGTCCGCCGCCAGGAGCCGCCCCGCTGGACCCGACCCCAACCTGCCTCGAGCACCGGGCCGCCGTCCATGGGGATCTGCTTGAGACCCGGCTGATACCGGTCCTGGCACCACTCCCAGACGTTGCCTGCCAGGTCGAAGAGCCCGAGGCCGGTGGCCGGGAAGCTGGCGACGGGGACGACGCGCCGAATCTCCCCCACGCGCGCCTCGTCGACCCAGACCTGCGCCAGGTCGTTCCGTTTCGTGTTGCCCCATGGGTACCGGTTGCGGTCGCCATCACCCCGGGCGAGCCGCTCCCACTCCGCCTCCGACGGCAGCCGCCGGCCCGACCAGGCGGCGTACTCGGCCGCCTGGCGCCAGGTCACGCCGACCACCGGCTCGTCGTCGACTCCCTGCAGCTCGAAGCGCTCGGTGTCGGCTGGAGGAGAGCATCCCCGGGCCTCGACGCAGCGGCGATAGCCCCTGTTCGGGGTCTCGGTGCGCTCGGCCCACAGCCCGCCGAGCTCGGCGAAGCGGAAGTAGATCTCGTCGCCGGCGCAGCTGCGGTCGTTCTCGGTGCAACCGATCCGCGACACCCGCGGCGGGTGGAAAACCAGCTCGGCGCCGTCGACCGGCGACCGCCACACGGCCCCGGGCTCGGCCTCCGGCGGCGGCAGCACCATGCGGCGCAGCCGCTCGAGGGCCGCGGGGTGGTCGGCGAGCCGAGCCGCCGCGACATGGGCGGCCGCGGCCGCGGCCGGCGAGGCGGCACGGCGCCGGTCTCCGAGCTCGACGAGCACCGCGGCGGCCCGCCGCGCGAGACTCTCGGCCCGCAGCTCGCCGTCGGCCAGCGGCAGCACCAGCTCGCGGTAGGCCGCGGCCAGGTCGAGCACCGCCGCCAGGCGACCGGCCCGCGCCTCGGCCAGCACCGATGCCTCGGCCTGCCGCAGCACCGCCGCGGCCTCGACGTCGCTCCCCGACAGCTGCAGCCGGGCGACAGCCTCTGGGAGGTCGCTCCAGGGGCCGGCCGGCACCGTCGTCGCGACACCGGTCACGACGACGAAGAAGACCCACCTGAGCGCCGACGAGAACGGCATCCTGACTGTGAATTGTAGCCGGGCGCCGGGACGGTAGACTGATCCCGTGACCGCCGACGAGCGTGAGCTGGCGTTCTACCGCGCCGCCGAGGACCTCTTCGCGGCCGCCCGTGGGGTGCCGCACACCCTGTCGCCGAAGGACTTCCAGCTGCTGCGGCAGTGGTGGCGCGACGAGGTGCCGATGGAGGCGGTGGCGGCGGGCGTCACCGAGATCGTCGCTCGGCGGCGGGAGTCAGGCTCGGGCGACCCGGTCACCAGCCTCAGCTACTGCCGGCACGCGGTGCGCCGCCACGCCGAACGCCTGGCCGCGATGCGCACCGGCGACGGCGGCGAGACCGTCCCGGTCGCCGACCTCGACGCCGCCCT
>CAZKKP010000380.1:0-4380 GCA_964553295.1 uncultured Thermoanaerobaculia bacterium
TCCGGGATGACGTGGCTCGAGAAGAAGACCGTGGCGCCGCGCCGGCGCTCCGCCAGGATCAGGTCGCGCACGTCCCGCCGGCCGAGGGGGTCGAGCCCCGACATCGGCTCGTCGAGCATCAGCAGCTCGGGCTCGCCGAGCAGGGCCTGGGCAAGGGACAGCCGCTGCGCCATGCCCTTGCTGTAGGTGCGCAGCGCCCGGTCGGCCCGATCGGCCATCGACACCTGCTCGAGCACCGCCTCCACCCGCGCCTCGAGCCGCGGCGCCTCGAGCCCGAGCAGGCGGGCGTGGAAGCGGAGCATCTCGCGGCCGGTGAGGTAGGGGTAGTGGTAAGGGTTCTCGGGCATGAAGCCGAGCCGGCGCCGCGCCTCGAGGTCGTCGTGCGCCCGGCCGCAGACCCGGATGACGCCGGCGTCGGGCCGGATCAGGCCGAGCACCGCCTTCAGGGTGGTCGTCTTGCCCGCCCCGTTGGGTCCGAGGAAACCGAAGATCTCGCCCCGTCGGACCTCGAGGTCGACCCCGCGAAGCGCCGCCACCGGCGCCTCGAAGAGGCCGGGGTGGAAGGTCTTGCAGAGCCCGCGGATGTCAAGCTGGAAGTCGTTCGTCATGGTTGCCGCACCCGTCTTCGAGCCTCCTCTGAGTATAGCCCAGGTCCGGCGGACACCGGTCGGAGGTGCGCCGGCTCACCGGAGGACCCGGGCTGCCGTGGCATAATGTCATGTTGGAAAGGAGAAATCTCCATGTCCGAGCTCACACCGCTCGAAATCCTCGGCACGACCTTCAGCCGCAAGCTGCAGGGCTACGCACCGGACGAGGTGCACCGCTTCCTCTCCCAGGTGGCGTCGGCGGTCGAGGGCCTGCTCCGTGAGCGCGGCGAGACCCGCCAGAAGCTGCACCGTCTCGAGCAGGAGCTCGCCGGCTTCCGCGAGCGCGAGCAGGCCCTGCAGCAGGCCCTGGTCGCCGCCCAGCGCTCCGCCGAGAACACCCTCGAGGCGGCCCGCCTCGAGGCGCAACGGCTCGTCGACGAGGGCCAGGCCCTCGCCGACCGCCTGGTCGAGGAGGCCCAGGAGAGGGCGCGCAACGTCGAGCGGGTGACCGGCGACCTGCGCACCCGCCGACGCGAGGTCCGGGCCGACCTGATGCGGCTGGTCGAGGTCCTCGAAGGGGTCGTCCGGGACGACCAGGAGAACGAGCACAAGGAGCGCTCCACCCCGCAGCTCGCGGTGCTCGGCCGGCGCCCGTCCCAGACCTCCGAGACCCAGCGCTGAGACCGATCCTCGGCCGGGTCAGGGCCCTTCCAGGCGGACCCGGCGGATTGCCAGGGCACGGCCGGTGGCCTCGTCGGCGTCGACCAGGGCCCCCCGCAGCTCGACACCCCGCTTGGCCGGCTCGAAGGGACGCGGCGTGTTGTACAGGAAGCGCTCGAGCACCTTCTCGGGCCGCATGCCGATGATCGACTCATAGGGGCCGGTCATGCCGACGTCGGTCTGCAGCGCGGTGCCGGCCGGCAGGATCCGCTCGTCGGCGGTCGGGACGTGGGTATGGGTCCCCAGCACGGCGGTCACCCGGCCGTCGAGGTACCAGCCCATGGCCTGCTTCTCCGAGGTCGCCTCGGCGTGCATGTCGACCAACACGACCTTCAGGTCGGGCCGGGCGGCACGCATCTCGAGCAGCACCTCGTCGGCCCTGCGAAAGGGGTTGTCGATGGGCGGCATCATCGCCTGCCCCTGCAGGTTGACGACCCCGACCGGCACCCCGGCGGCGGTCTCCTCGACGCACCAGCCGCGGCCCGGGTTGCCCGCCGGGTAGTTGGCCGGCCGCAGCAGGCTCGGGTGGGCGTCGAGCAGCGGCACGCCCTCCTTCTTGTCCCAGACGTGGTTGCCGGTGGTCAGCACGTCGATCGGCAGGTGGTCGATCTCGGCGAGCACCGCCGCCGTGATGCCGAAGCCGCCGGCGAGGTTCTCGACGTTGGCGACGACGAAGTCGACCCGCTCGCGGTCGACCAGGCTCTCAAGGTGCGCCTGGACGGCCCGGCGTCCCGGGCCGCCCATGACGTCACCGACGAACAGCAGTCGGATCACCGGGCGTACTCCACCGCCCGGGTCTCGCGGATCACCGTGACCTTGATCTGACCCGGGTAGGTGAGTTCGGACTCGACCTTCTTGGCGAGGTCGCGCGACAGCCAGACCGCCTCGTCGTCCGAGATCTTGTCCGACTCGACGACGATCCTTAGCTCGCGGCCGGCCTGGATGGCGTAGGCCTTCTCGATGCCCTTGAACTCCGCCGCCAGGCTCTCCAGCTTCTCCAGCCGCTTGATGTAGTTCTCGAGGATCTCGCGGCGGGCCCCGGGGCGGGCGGCCGACAGGGCGTCGGCGGCGGTCACCAGCACCGCCTCCACCGAGTGCGGGTCGTAGTCGCCGTGGTGGCACTCCATGGCGTGGATCACCGCGTCGGACTCGCCGTACTTGCGCAGCATCTCGCGACCGAGCTCGAGGTGGGTGCCGTCCATCTCGCGGTCGACCGCCTTGCCGATGTCGTGCAACAGACCCGCCCGCTTCGCCACCGCCGCGTCGACCCCGAGCTCGGCGGCCATGTGGGCGGCGATCCAGGCGACCTCCATCGAGTGTTTGAGGGCGTTCTGGCCGTAGGACGAGCGGAACTGCAGCCGCCCGACCATCTTCAGGAGCTCGGGATGGAGGTCCGGGATGGCCAGCTCCAGGGCCACAGACTCGCCGTCGGCGAGCAGCTTCTCCTCCATCTCGCCCTGGATCTTGACCACCAGCTCCTCGATCCGGCCGGGGTGGATGCGACCGTCCTGGATGAGGCTCACCAGGGTCAGCCGGGCGATCTCCCGCCGCACCGGCTCGAAGCACGACAGGATCACCGCCTCGGGCGTGTCGTCGACGATCAGGTCGACGCCGGTGGCCTGCTCGAAGGCGCGGATGTTGCGGCCCTCCCGGCCGATGATCCGACCCTTCATCTCGTCCGATGGCAGGTCGACCACCGCCACCGTGCTCTCGATGACGTGCTCCGAGGCGATCCGCTGGATCGCCATCGAGATCACCCGCCGCGCCTTCTCCTTGGCCTTCTCGACCGCCTCCTCCTCGATCCGCCGGACCAGCCCGGCGGCCTCGATCCGCGCCTCGTTCTCGAGCGAGCGCACCAGCTCGCCCTTGGCCTGATCGGCGGTCATCCCGGCGATCTGCTCGAGCCGGCGGCGCTGCTCCTCCACCGCCCGACCGAGCTCGGCCTCGACGGCGGCCACCTTCGTCTCGCGTGCTGCGAGGTCGTCCCGCGCCCCCGCGAGGACCGTCTCTCCCTCTGCGACCTCCGTCGCCCGTCGTGCCAGCTCCTGCTGTTCCTGCTCCAGTCTCCGCTCGAGCCCACCGAGCTCGAGCCGGTAGTCCCGGGTCTCGCGCTCGAACTCCGTGCGGGCGGCCAGCAGCCGCTCGCGAGCCGCGATCTCCATATCCTTCTCGAGGCGCTGCCCCTCGATCTCGGCGCGTGCTGTGATGCGCCGAGCCTCGCGTTCGGCATTGGCGATCAACCGTTCGGCGGCGCGACGGCTGCGCCGCCACAACGCCCACTCGATCGCCAGACCGACCACCGCGAGGAGCAGCAGGACGATACCTGCGATCAGAACTCCCACGGTGCACCCCCTTGTCAAGGAGCGATCAGGCCGACCGGCCGGGGGGTTTCAGGCGTCTGTCTTCGACAATGGAAGTGGAGGTCCCCACATCGACCGTGTGGGAGAGCCTATTTGAACCTGCGCGACCACAGGTGGGCGCCTGTCACCCGTCCTTCTCCCACCGCGAGGCAGGCATCCGGGCGGGCGAACCCGGCAACCCTTCAAATAGGTGTTGGTTCAACGATAGTATCTCCCATCACCAACCGCGCAGGGACCTCCGAGTCATGGGTCGTGGTTCCGGGTCTCCCCGTTCTTGATCACTTCCTCGATCCTGTGGACGAGACGTTCCGCCTTCTTCTCCAACTGCTGCTGCCGGGCGTCCTGATCCGATTCACGTTCTTGAAAGAGCTCGTCGGCGATGTTCAGCGCGGTCAGGACCGCAATCTTGACCGTGTCGACGCTCGAGCTCCGGTCGGCGACCTCACGCATCCGGTAGTCGACAAAGCTCGCCAACTCCTGGAGGCGTGACGGGTCACCGTCTGCGCGCACGCCGAGCCGCTGGCCGAAGATCTCGACAGTGGCTCGAACGGTCGCCATGCTGCCTCCTTTCCAGACTCGAGTATAGCGCACCGAGAGTGCTTCTCGTCGTTGGCCTGTTGGCCGGGGGGCACTGACGACAAATCCCCGCCGGGACTGGCGGCTCAGTCGGCGGCGGCGTCAACCGGTTGTTTATTTTCCCGGCGGTCCGGCGG
>CAZKKP010000381.1:0-465 GCA_964553295.1 uncultured Thermoanaerobaculia bacterium
GGTCCGCCGCCGCCTCGGCTACCGCCCACCGGCGTCTCGCAGGCCTCGGCTTCGCGGACGCCTTCGAGCCCACCGGCCGCGACGCCCGGGACGCGGCCGAGGTGCTCGCCGACCCGGCGCTCGGGCGCGAATCCCGGGACGCTTCTGCGGGGCCCCGACCCGTCGGCGACGGGGCGTCCGTGGCCAGCCCCGGGGGGGCTCCGGAGGGATCCGGGCTCGTCGGCGATCGAGCGCGCGCGGCGGCCGCCGCCGGCACCGCCGTCCACCGCCTGCTCGAAGGCCTCGACCTGTCCGCAGGCAGCCTCCGGGAGCAGGTGTCGGCGGCACGGGGCGCCCTGGCCGAGGCGCTCGAGGCCGAGGCCGGTCCGGCGGCGCGGGCGCGCCTGGAGGACCTGCTCGAGCGCCTCGCCGGGGGCGTCTGCCTGGCCCGGCTCGAGGCGATCCGGGAGCGGGGCCTGGCCCGGG
>CAZKKP010000381.1:475-4379 GCA_964553295.1 uncultured Thermoanaerobaculia bacterium
TTGTACCTGCCAACGGCTGATGGGGCAAGGAGGGGCGGCTGGCGTGAACGGCCGTTTTACCCCCTGCTCATGCCCCCGGACGCCGCCGACGAGGCCCTCGCCGTCCTCAGCGGCGCCGCCGACCTGGTCTACTCCGACCCCGAGGACGGCCGCCCGGTGATCGCCGACTACAAGACCGACGCGATCGACGACCGCGCCCGCCTCCCCGAGCGCGCCGCCGCCCACGCCCCCCAGCTCGACGCCTACGCCCGCGCCCTCACCGCCGCCCTCGCCCTGGAGGCGCCGCCCCACCGCGAGCTCTGGTTCCTCCACGCCGACACGATCCTCCGCCTCGACCCCCTGCCCTGAGCCCTCGGCGCCCGCGAAACGCCGGCGCTACAATTCTCTCGGTCATTTCCGGTGCAGGGATGCCGGGTTGTAGCGCCGGCGTCTGGGGTGGGGCGCGGGCCCGAGGGGGCGATGCGGGTCGGGCTACGGGGCCGTGGTGCTCCAGGCGCCGGTGTCGCCGGACTCGAAGCCGTCGGCGAAGAGGGACTCCACCAGGACCGACGCTGTTGCTGTGCAGGCGTCGTTGGCTGGCTCGGGGTCGGTCACGCCCGAGGGGGGTGTCACGAGCGCGACGACGGTGACCTCGCCGGCAGCTGCCGGGTCGACGAGACAGTGCAGGGAGTAGGTCACCACGCCGTGGTGGTCGAGCCCGACGACGTCCATGATCGGACCGGCCACCGGGCCGGCTGCGCAGCTGCCGCCGGCGCCGGCCTGGCAGGTCCAGGTGCAGTCGAGGGCCACGTCGACCGCCGATTCGACCGCCGCCGCCGACACCGCCATGGGACCGTGGTTGGTGACAGTGATGCTGTAGCCGGCGGTTCCGCCCGGGTTGACGACCTTTGGCCCTTCGTCGATCGACGTCGACAGATCGGCGGTCGGCCCACCGCCCGGGGCGCGCGGATCGTAGAAGCAGATCGCGTGGGTTCCTGGGGTCAACGGAACTCCCGCGCAGGTCGGCGCCAGGGCGGTGCGCGCGACCGAGTCCTGGATCCCGACCGTCGCGTCGGGCGGGGGAGTGCCCCGGTACTGCACGGCAACGGCGAAGCTCGAGTGGTAGAGCACCGCCTGCGCGTCGAAGCTGTGACCACCGGCGTGACTCGACCACGAGTCCCACTGGATGACGGTGCACGGTTCGTCGGGCAGTGCCCCGGAGGGACGGGGGCAGGTGGGGAAGAACTGGTGCAGCACCCAGCCGGATCCGGGCCCGCCGTCGAGGTCGCCATGAACCACGAGAACTCGTGCCGCGACCGCCGGCCCCGGGTCGGGGATCGCCGGCAGCGGACAGTCGTTTGAGAAGTCGCCGCCGGAGTCCCTAAGGAGACTGTCGGCGAGCGCGAGGTATCCGTTGGAGGAGGCGACGAGACGGGTCGCCGCCCGGCCGTACAGCTCGAACGGCGCCTCGAGCTCGATCACCGCGCCCCCCTCGTCGAGGGCCGGGGCCGCTCCGGCAGGCGTCAGCGAGATCGGGGACCCGCTGGTGGCGACGTCGACGAAGTCGACGGCACAGCCGCCGAAGGCGCTGGCGTGGGCACGGTAGCCGAAGCTGTCGGTCAAGGGGAGGACGAGGGGGCGCTGCGCAGCCGCCGGCGCCGCTGCGAGCCCGGCGAAGCTCAGGGCGGCCAGTGCGGCCGCGAAGGGGAGACGGGGGAGCGTTCGGGCGACCATCAGTTCACCGTGATCACGACGCACCACTGCACCAGGGTGCCGGTGTCCAGGCGCGCCCGGTCGCGGACGTTGAGCCGCCACTGGCCGGCAGCGCTGGTTCCGTCGAAGGCGTCGAGAGAGTTGGGGTGGGGGATGAAGCTCGGCGGGCTCAGGATGGTCGGGTTGGTCGCGGCGCACTCGGTGTCGACGGAGCGTGCCCCCTCGTCGTCGATGAAGGCGTCGATGTTGTCCCGCGAGCAGCTACCGTTGCCCGAGCCCGCCGGCTGCGGCCGGTCGACGATCAGGCGGTCGCCCACGCTGGCGTTGCGGAGTCTCACCTGCAGGTCGCCGACGTAGGTGTGGTTGATCCGCAGGTAGACGTTGACGTCGGCCACGATGCCGATGTCCGGCAGGATGATGGTGTCGTCTACGCCGGTGTTGTCGTTGTCGGGGATCGACACGTTCGGCGAGCTGCAGAAGGTCTGCGGGCCGGACTGCACCGTCAGTCTGCTGGTGAAGATCTCCCAGTTTCCGTCCGGGTTGCTGTCCTCTACCAGGTCGTCGCGCGCCTGGAAGACCACCACCGCCTCGTCGGCGCTCGTGTCCAGGCCGATGTCCGGCAGGCTGACGGTCGGCCCGATGGCGATCGGCGTAACTCCCGGGTTGGCCGGGTTGACGATGCCGAGCAGCAGGATCTTGGACAGGTTGTTGACGTAGTCGAGCTGCTCGACGACCACGTTGTTGCCGCTGTCGTCGACTCGCGCCACCAGGTTGAGCTCGGCGCCCGAGGAGGTGAGCCGGGTGGTCGACGGACCCGCTGCGCTCCACAGGAAGACCTCGTAGGTCGCGAGCGGTCCGCCGCCGCCGGCAAGGTCGCCGTTGGAGATGAACAGGACACGGCCGCCGTCGCCGCTGATCGACGCTCCGTCGACCAGCACGCCGCTGGCGTCGGTCGTGCTCGTCACCTGAACCACCGTGTCGCCGGTCAGCTCCCAGCGGAAGACCTCGAAGCTGCCGTCGGCGTTGCCGCCGGTGAGGTTGCAGCTCGACAGGAAGGCGACGTGGCGACCATCCGCCGACAGCTCGGGGCCGCGGCTGCTGCAGCTCGACGGCGTGTCGGCGGTCGACCGGAAGCCCGCACCGCTGGTCCAGACGACGATCTCGGCGTTGCCGTCGGTGTTCGGCGCGCCCAGCAGGCTGCCGCAGGTGCTCACGAAGGCGATCCGGTCCGCGCCGGGGCCGCCGACCGTCGGGTGCCTGTTTGAACAGCCGGTGGTGTCGGTCACCTGAGTGGTCACCCCGGTGGCCCGGTTGTGCAGGAAGATCTCGTGGTTGAGGTCCGCGTTCGTTCCAACCGGGTCGTCGGTGGCGGCGTAGACGACGACGGCGCCTGCCGCCGACAACGAAGGCCGATCCGCGGCGCCCTCTACCATCGTCGTCAAGCGCTCGAACACACCATCGGAGTGCACGATCACCTGCTGCTGAGCGTTCGGGTTGTTGGCAACGTCCGCTGACGACAGAAAGGCGACGGCGCCGCCGCTGTCGGCCACCGCCACCGCAGTGCTCTGGTGCGGGCGCCAGACGACGGCGCCGTCCTTCGTCTGGACCCGAGAGCCCTCGGTTGACGTGACCTGGAACAGGTTCTGGCCGCCGACCACCCGTACGTCGTCCACGAGGAGGCCGCTGTCGAACAGGTTGTCGCCCTGGTCGGCGACCAGGAACTGGAGCGTGTGCGTGCCCGGCGGGATGACGACGCTGAAGCTGTTCCAGCCGGAGAAGCCGTCGTTGGCAGTGCGGATGAATGTGCTGCCGTCGGTGGCGCCGGGGCTGGCGACGGTGTACTCGGTGCCGTCGTAGGACTGGCCGGTCGCAGGGTCCCATGCCGGAGTGTCGGGAAACGGCGACACCCCGCCAGGCTTGTTGACGCTGCCGGTGAGCACGGGTGTGCCGTCCACCGACACCACGAAGACGTCGTCAAAGGGCAGGTCCTCGTTGGCCTCCGAGGTCATGAAGGCCCAGTCGAAGCTGACGATGGTGCCACCGGCGCCGGCGTCGACGACCTGGCTCAGGGTGACGACGTCGTACTCGAGGGTGGTGTTGCCGTCGATCTGTGCGGACCCGCCCCCGGTGTTGCCGGGGCCGGTGGAGAGCAGCACGAGGTTGGCGCCCTCGGGGATGGTCAGGTTGTTGCTTCCGGTGACCGTGAAGTTGC
>CAZKKP010000382.1:0-4375 GCA_964553295.1 uncultured Thermoanaerobaculia bacterium
ACACCGCCGCGCGCCACAGCGCGGCGCCGCCCACCACCAGGGCTGCAGCGGCGGCGACCGCGAGCCAGGGCCGGCGGCGACGGTCCAGCCGCCGCTCGAGGCGGCGGCCGCGAATCTGGGCCATCACCGCTGCGGCCACTGCCTCGGTCCGCCGGCTCGCCATCTCCGGCGACGGGGCGAGGGCGAGCAGCAGGGTCGGCTCCTGCTCGAGGGCCCGATTCCGGCAGCTCTGACAGGACCGCAGGTGCTGCCGCAGCTCGGCCCGCCGGGAGTCGTCGAGCCGTTCCTCGAGATACGGCGCCAGGAGCTTGACGAACTCGTCACAGTGCATGTCCACCTCGCGTCGAAGCCGGAAGGTACTCCGGGAACCTGCGCTCGATCTCGCCGCGCAGCAGCTTTCTTGCCTGGAAGATGTGGTTGCGGACGGTCGTGGTGGTGCAGCCGAGCGCCGCGGCGACCTCATCGGTGCCCAGCCCCTCGACCTCCCGCAGCACGAAGGCCGCCCGCTGCTGCGGCGTCAGCACCCCGACCACCTGCCGGAGGATTCGGTCGACCTCCCGCTCGTCGGTCGCCGCCGAGGTCGGCACACTCTCGCCGACCACCCGGAGACGGTGCTCCATGCCCGCCTGGTGGGCACGCTCGCGGCTCGAGCGGGCGCGGATCAGGTCGATCGCGAGATTGGTGCCGATGCGGTAGAGCCAGGTCGCGAAGCTCCACCGGCTGTCGTAACGGTCGAACCGCTCCCAGGCCCTGACGAAGGACATCTGGACGACGTCCCAGGCCTCGGCGTCATCGCAGAGGATGCGCGCGACGGCGCGGTGGAGCCCGCCCGAGTGGCGCTTGACCAGAGCGGCGAACGCCTCATCGTCGCCCTCGCGGGCGGCGTGGACCAGCTCTCGCTCATCCATCGCGACCTCGCCTCGCACCCCGGAAACGACGCACAGGTTCTCCCTCATCATCTTCTCCGCCGAGTGTACGGAGCCTTCAGCCCGACCGTTGAGGCCGAGGCACGAATTCTAACCGGAAAAGCCCTGCCGGCCTGCCGCCCGGAATCCCGTGCCGCCGCGGTGCAGTTACCGGTGAGGTACGGGGGAGAGCATGGACATCCGCATCGAGTACTGCGTCACTTGAAACTACCTGCCCCGTGCCGCCGGTCTGGCGGCCGAGCTCAAGCGTCTCTTCGCCGTCGAGCCGGAGCTGGTCAAGGGACGCGACGGCGTGTTCGAGGTGACGGTGGACGGCCAGCTGCTGTACTCCAAGCGGCGGCTCGGCCGTTTCCCGGAGCCCGGCGAAGTGGAGCGCCTCATCGCCTCTCGCTGAGCGGTACCCGACCCCGCCCGGTCAGTCGTCCCGACCCCGGCCGTTGACCGTCGGCGGCGGTCGGCGGTAGACGTAGCGGTCGAGGATCCGCGAGTAGCCGGTCCACGCTTCGGATCCGTCGCCGTCGGCAGCGATCGCCTCGAGCATCCCGGCGAGCTTCGCGTCGAGGGTGTCGACGAGGTGGACGAGCAGTGCCTCGGGAGTCTTCGGGCGACGCGGCGCGCCGTACTCGTACTCGCCGTGGTGGGCGAGCAGGATGTGCAGCAGCTGGCGCCGCAGCTCCTCCGGGAAGTCCGGCAGCTCGGCGATCTTGCGGTCGACGAACAGCACCTCGAGGGTGAGGTGGCCGAGCAGGCGGCCGTCGTCGGTGTACTCGATCGAGGCGCCGATCTCGAGCTCCCAGACCTTGCCGAGGTCGTGCAGCAGAGCGCCCGCCACCACGAGGTCGGCGTCGAGGCCGTAGTGCTCGGCGAGCAGGCGCGCCGCCGAGGCCATCGACACCGTGTGCTCGGCAAGACCTGATCGGTAGGCGTGGTGCATGCCTCTCGCCGCCGGCGCGACGACGAACAGGCGGTCGACCTCGGGGTCCGAGAACACCCGGAAGAGGAGCTGCTTCAGGGAGGGGTCGGCGATCGCCGCGATGATCTCGTCGAGCTGGCGACGAAGGGCCTGCGGGGAGATCGCCGACGCGCGCACGAAGTCCGCCGGGTTGGCGCCGTCGCCGTCGACCTCCTCGGCGCGGCGGACGATGACCTGGAGTCGCCGATTGTAGCGCTGGACCTGCCCGCGGACCCGCACCACCCGGCCAGGCTCGAGCACCTCACCGATCGCCTCGACGTTCTCCCACACCAGCGCGTCGACGTCGCCGGTCCGGTCGCCCAGAGTGATCGCAAGGTAGGGGCCGCCGCCGCGACGCTGGCGCACCTCGCGGGTCCGCACCACGTAGGCCTCGGAGACCTCCTCCCCCGGCCGGAGGTCGCGCACCCAGCAGCGATCCGCGGTCGCAGCCATCAGCCGACCGTCAACCCGATGAGCGCGGTGTCGAGCAGCTCGCGGTTCTCCTCGACGAGGTACTCCTTGCGCAGCCGCTCGACCATGCCCCGGGTCTGCGCCGCCATGGCTTCTTGCGAGATCTGCCGCCGCACCTCCTCGCGGACGACGTCGTAGGGCTGATACCCGGAAGGGATGCGGCGCACCAGGTGGACGACCAGCAGGCCGCCCGGCCGGACCAGGGGCCGGGAGACCGCTCCGGGCTCCATGCCCTCGAGCTCGGCCTGCAGCTCCGCGTGGAGGCTCGCGGTCGGGATCTCCCCGAGCTCGTCGAGCCTGGCCCCGGCCAGTGTCGCCTCGGCGCGCAGGTCGGCGCCGGCCTGGACCCGCTCGAGCATCCCGACGACGATCCGCTCGACCTCGGCCCGGTTGGACTCGTCCTCCGCCAGCGGGAAGAAGACCTGCTCGAGCTCGACGCTGTCGGGCGTCTGGAACCGCTCCTTGTCGCGCTCGTAGCGCCGCCTGACCTCCTCCTCGGTGATCTGGGTCGGCTGGATCTCGCTCTGCGCCGCCCGCGAGAGCAGCATGTTCTCACGGTAGCGCTCGCGGAGCCCGGCCTCGGTCAGGCCGGTGCTGGCGAGGGCTGCCTCGAACGCCTCCTCGTCGAGCAGGTTGTTGTCCTCCCGCAGCGTCTGGATCGCCCGGTCGAGCATCTCGTCGTCGACGGTGAGACGTTTCTGATGCGCTCGCTCGAGCAGGATCGTCTCCTCGACGATGCTCTCGAACAGACCCTCGGCGAACCCCCGTAGCTGGTCGGGCGCCAGCGGCAGCCGCTGCTGCGACAGCTCGAGCTCGACCCGTTTGCGGAAGTCGCTGACCGTCAGGATGCGGTCGTTCACCCGCAGGAGGATGGCCTCCACCGTGAAGCGGTCGGCCGCGGCCGCGACCGCCGCCGCCATCACCAGCCCGGCCACCAGCCGGACGCTACGAACGTGCATAAGAACCCCCTGCGTACCGTCCTCGGTACTCGAACCACAGGTGCTGCGGGTAGACCTCGACCCCGAGCTCGGCGGCGGTGCGCGCGATGCAGTCACGGACGAAGTCGCGGCGCTGCCGCTCCGCCAGCTCGCGACGAGCCGCCGTTTCGGCCTCGTGCGGCCCCGGCGGCCCCGCCGGCACGATCTCGACCACCTCGAGGATCTGGTAGCCCGACGGCGTCAGCATCGGCGCCGACACCGAGCCGGGGGCGAGGGAGAACACCACCTCGTCGAGCTCCGGCGGCAGCGAGCCCTGGGTCACCATCCCGACCTCGGCGCCCAGCTCCGGCGCCCGGCCGAGCTCGAGCGCCACCGCCTCGAAGCTCTCCCCACCGGCCAGCCGCCGGCCGGCCTCCTCGGCCAGCTCGAGGCTCTCCACGAGCATCTGGCGCACCCGCGCCCGCTGCGGCCGGACCAGGGTGAGCCGCCGGTCGACCTCCGCCTGAAGGGTCTCCGGATCGACCTGTGGCGACGCCCCGCAGACCTCCGCCAGCAGCGCCCTGACCCTGGTCGACCGCGCGGTGGGCTCGACCGGGACGAGCTCTCCTGCGCGCTTGCGCGCCGCCGCCGCCACGACCTCCTGGTCGAGATACTGGTCGAGCAGAGTCGAGGCGACCCGCGGGTCGACGTCCTGCCAGGGCGTCGCGGTGACTGCCGCCAGGAAGGCCTGCAGATCGGTGACCAGAATCTCCCGGCTGCCGACGCTGGCGATGCGGTCCGAGGGCACGCCGCACGCCGCCGCGACCAGCACGGCCGACAGCAGTGGCAGTATCCGAGGCCGTTCCATCCGCAGAGCCTAGCCGAAACTTCCCCCGGCGTCATCCCGCAACCGAGGGGGGCACACCGACCGGTGAGCTGTGCGCGTGCGTCCTCTCGAGGTCAGGCGGCGAGCTCGTGCAGCAGCGTGAGGATGTCGTCCACCGTCACCCCGGGCATGGTGAGCTCGCCGCTCGGGCTCAGGCGGGCGCCCGGGCGCGCGCCGAGGACCGGCGCCAGACGCGCCAGGTCGGAGTCCGGCGCCAGCCGCA
>CAZKKP010000383.1:0-4375 GCA_964553295.1 uncultured Thermoanaerobaculia bacterium
TCCGACCAGAAGCCGGTGCAGTCGCCGACCGTGATGCGCCGACGCGGGCCACGGTGATGCCCTCGGTCGTCGCGACCCCCGACCCCCGACCCACGGCCTCGTGCTCAGCTTCACCCCCCCGCAGTCCGAGCGCCACTCAGCCCGAGGAATCGGGTCGCTCGGCGGCGGCGGTGAGCAGGGAGGCCATGGCCTGGAACATCGCGGCGAGGGTCTCGGCGGCCTCGGGGGGCGCCTCGAGACGCAGGCCGCCATCGGCGGTGCGCTCGACCCGGACCGCGCCGAGCAGCCGCTGCACCTGGACGCCGGGCACCGAAGGCGACTGCGATGGGAGATCGTCGCTGGCCGGTGGGGTCAGCCTCGGAGGGGCGGACTCGGGTGCGGACTCGTGGGCGAGTCTCGATGGGCCGGGCTCCGGGGCGCCCACGGGAACTGGCGCGCTGGCGGCCTCGGGCATGGCAACGGCGTCCAGATCGAGCTCCTCGTCCGGTTCCTCGGTGACGGGGAGCACCTCGGGGGGCAGCGGCTCGACGAGCCGCAGGACGCTGTCGAGGAATCGGGTCGAGCCGGTGTACCGCACCTCGTCGCTGACGCCGTCGAACAGACCCGAGAACAGCTCCTGCTTGTTGCTGACGATGCCCGCGATCCTGGACTCGATGCACTCCTCTGCGACCAGGTTGTAGACCTGAACGGGGTGCTTCTGGCCGAGCCGATAGACCCTGCCGATTCTCTGCTCCAGCACGGCCGGGTTCCAGGGCAGCTCGAGGTTGACGACCGTGGAGGCGGCGCGTTGGAGGTTGAGCCCGACACCGCCCGCGTCGGTCGCGAACAGCAGCGACAACGACGGGTCGTCGTGGAACTCGACGATGTTCTGGGCTCGGCGATGCAGGCTCTCCTGGCCCGAGAAGAAGGCGCTGCGCAGCCCTTGGCCGGCAAGAAGGTCGGCGGTCGCCCACTCGGCGAGCTCGAGCATCTTGCGCCACTGGCTGAACACCACCACCTTCTGCCCGCTGTCGAGGACCAGGTGTCGGATCAGCTCGCGCAGCTCCACGAGCTTGGGGCTGTCCAGCCCACCGATCACCGCCTCCGGCTGGGGCCGTGCCGCCTCCAGGGTCGGCCGCAGCTCATCGATGCGGAGCTGGGCGAGGCCGTTGCAGATCATCCGCTGAGTCGTCAGGAGGCGCATCAGCCGGAGGAACTCGGCCTGGGTCAGGGGCCGCTGCCGACTGCGTCCGGCGAGCGCCGCGATCGGCGGCACGAGCTCGTCGTGCTCGGCGCGCTGGGCCGGGGTAAGCTCCGCCGGCACCCGGGTGTCGGTACGCCGCGGCAGCTGGTCGAGGACCTCGCGCCGGACCCGACGCATCATCACCGGCTCGAGCCGGGTGCGGAGAGTGTCGAGATTGCGGGCGCCGGCCACCTCCACGAGCCCGTCGCACAGCGTCGCGTGCCACGGCGCCAGCCGCCACTTCGGCTCGATGGCATGCTCGTCCACCCAGTCCATGATCGAGGCGAGCTCGTCGAGGCGGTTCTCCATGGGCGTGCCGGTGAGCACGAGACGGTAGGTCGGCTCGAGCCGCTTGACCGACGCCGCGGTCTTGGTCGCCCAGTTCTTGATGCGCTGCGCCTCGTCGAGGACGATGAGGTCCGGCCTCCAGCCGTGGATGATCGGCAGGTCGCGGACCACCTGCTCGTAGTTGACCACCAGGAAGCCCCGCTCGACCTCGCGGTAAAGGGCCTCCCGCTGTGCCGGCGAGCCCTCGACGACGGTGATCGGCACGTCGGTGAAGCTCTGCCACTCCCGCAGCCACTGGGACTTCAGCGGCGCCGGCACCACCAGCAGGCCGCGCTGCACCCGGCCGGCGTGCCACAGGGTGTGGCCGGCAGCGATGGCCTGCACCGTCTTGCCGAGGCCCATGTCGTCCGCGAGCAGGAGTCGGCCGGCAGACAGGAAGCGGAATACGCCCTGGCTCTGGTAAGGGTACAGCGGCCTCTTCAGCGAGCCGACGGCGACGTCGAGCTCGGCGGCGAGGGGGTGTCCGTCGAGCTGGAGCTCGAGACGCGCGAGATCGTCTTCGACAAGGGGGATGAGGGCCGGGTCGTCGAGGATCCCAGGCTGCCGGTCGACGGTCCGGAGCCACGAGCGCAGCTCTCGCAACAGGACGAGACGCCCATCGCCGTCCCGAGGGGCTGCGGCGGCGAGCCGCCACGGCCCGGTACCGTTACCGCTGAACCAGCGCTGGACGGCGGCCGTCGACCCGGGACCGTCGCCCGGAAGCCATGCCACCCGATCCAGCCAGTCGCCGGCGCCGGTCAGCGGACGGACGGGGTTCCAGACCAGCCGAGGGCCACGGCGCGCGAATCGCGGGCCTGCCTCCAGGGCACGCTGCCACATAGCCGGCTTGCCCGCGAGCTCGTCGAGCACCACCAGGAGGTGCTTGCACACCCCGAGCCCCCCCTTGCGGAAGTCCGGACAGTCGCAGCTGCCGGCCAGGGGCTCGAGGGCGGTGAGCAGCGTTCGGTAGGGACGGCGACCGCCGGATTGACGGCCCACCCGGTAGACCCCGAGTCCGAGCCGGCCGCGTGGACGTGCTGTGAGCGCCAGGCCGTCACGGCGGGCGAAGGCCTGGCGGCGGAGCACCGCCTCGAGAGCGGCGCGCTGCACCGGCCAGTCGCCTTCGCGATACACGGTGAGGAGGTGGCGCACGATCAGCTCGACGGGAGTTCGGCCGAGCTTGCCGGTGGCGCGTGAGCGCAGCTCCTCGAACGCCTCGAGCTCGTCGACGGGGAAGACCTGACGGGTAGCTGTGGTGGTCGCCATGGGCGCCATTGTCGTAACGTTGGCGGCCCGGCGCAAGGCGGGTCGGCCGTGTTTCTCAGAGGGCTGCGTCGGCGACGCGGCGGGGCGCCACGACCGGTGGCCTTGACGACCAGCGGAGCTGGCGAGCGCTCCGGGCAGCTCATCGGGTGCTACTGGGGCGAGCACGAGGCCGGGGAGCGACGTCTCGTCGAACTCCGCCGGGTCCCGTCGGGATGCCCGGGTCAGCCCACCCCGCGCAGCCGGTCGCGGTTGGCGAGGAACCAGCGGTAGGCGTCGGCGATGCCGTCGGCGAGGTCGATGGAGGCGGTCCAGCCGAGGGCGGTGAGGCGGGACACGTCGAGCAGCTTCTGCGGCATGCCGTCGGGCTTGGAGGTGTCCCAGACGATCCGCGCCGCGGGATGGACGACGTCCCGGACGAGCTGCGCGAGCTCGCAAATGGTCACGTCGCGGCCGGTGCCGACGTTGAGGTGCTCCTCCTCGTCCCAGTGGCGCATGATGTGCAGGCAGGCGTCGGCGAGGTCGTCGACGTGGAGCAGCTCGCGGCGCGGCGAACCGGTGCCCCACAGCGTGACCTCGGAGCGACCTTCGACCTTGGCGTCGTGCAGCTTGCGGACCATCGCCGGCAGCACGTGGGAGCCCTCGAGGTCGAAGTTGTCGTTGGGTCCGTAGAGGTTGGTCGGCATCGCCGAGATGAAGTCGCAACCGTACTGCCGGCGGTAGGCCTGGCAGAGCTTGATGCCGGCGATCTTGGCGATCGCGTAGGGCTCGTTGGTCGGCTCCAGGGGCCCGGAGAGGAGGTAGTCCTCCGTCATCGGCTGCGGACAGTCGCGGGGGTAGATGCAGGAGCTGCCCAGGTACAGAAGCCTGGTCACGCCGAAGAGATGAGCGGCGTGTACCACCGTGGCGTGGATCATCATGTTGTCGTAGATGAACTCCGCCGGTCGGGTCGAGTTCGCCCAGATGCCGCCGACGGTCCCGGCGACGAGAAAGACGAGCTCCGGCCGGTTGGCCCGGAACCAGTAGTTGACGGCCGCCTGGTCGCGCAGCTCGAGCTGCTCCCGGCTGGCGACGAGCAGGTTGGTGAAACCCTCCCGGCGGAGACGCCTGAGGATCGCCGAGCCCACCAGACCGCGGTGGCCGGCGACGTAGATGCGGGCGTCCCTCGGTATCTCGAGCATCTGCTGCGGCCTCCTCCAGTCGACAGGCTCGGCTCCGATAGAGGGTAGCCCGGACCGGCCACCGCTGTCACGGGACGCTGTCGCCGGTTAGGGCGCCGGCGTGCGGGCGGTGGGCGCTCGCTCGGTCGATTCCGGAGCCGGCGGGACGCCGGCTCTACAACTCGCTCGATGGGTCTTGGGGAGTGCGGGCGGTGGGCGAGCGCTCGGTGTCGGAGCTGAGCACGGGCGGGGACGAGGGCACGTCAGGGGCTCCTGCGGCGGTCGCTGACGCTGGTTTGTGCCCCACGCTGCCGCTGTCGCTGGTCACTGTCCCTGACGCTGCCGCTTGGGCCGGTCGGGCTCGGGCCCGGAAGCGGCCCCCTGTCCCCTGACCCCCGATCCC
>CAZKKP010000384.1:0-4365 GCA_964553295.1 uncultured Thermoanaerobaculia bacterium
CGGACCGATCGCGGTGTTCCTCGCCTTCGTCGGATATCTGGCCTGGGCCTACCTGGTCTGGCTCCCGGCGATCCAGGCCCGCCGTCGGGCAGCCGAGATCGCCGCCGACCCCGCTGCGTTGACCCGCTGGCGCCGACGACGCCTCCTCGCGTGGGTCGGCCTGCTCGCCGGCCTGCTGTGCGGCGGGACGGGTCTGCTCTTCGGCCTGCTGCTCGCCGGCGCCGGGAACTGAGAGGAGGCAGGAGCTTTCGGTCATTCGGGCGGCGCCGTCGGCGTGGTCCGACATCCCGGTCCGGTACCACGACATGCCCTACCGGGTGTTGCTGTGGCTGATCTGGGCTCGGCTCGGCGCGACCCGGGACGACGCGCCGGGCGGCTACGCCTCGCCGGAGGAGTTCACCGCCGACCTCGAGGTCATCGCCTCGAGCCTGGCGGCGAACCGCGGCGCCCACGCCGGCCTGGACGTCCGTCAGGACGCCGGCGTGCACCGCGCCGCGGTCGCCGCGCTGCTCGGCGAGAGGGGGTTCGCCGAGATGCCTCCGGCGCAGCGCCTCGCGCGGCTACTCGAGGCCCTCGACCGCCCGGCGACCGGGTCCCCGGTGGAGGACGGCGAACCCACACTGGCGGTGCTGCGCGCCGTCGGCGAGGCCCGCCGCCGCTTCGGCCGCGAGGCGATCGGCCCATACATCCTGTCCATGGCCCAGGGGGCCGACGACGTCCTGGCGATGCTGGTGCTGGCCCGCCGGGCCGGCCTGGTCGACGACACAGGGCGGGTGGACCTCGACGTGGCGCCCCTGTTCGAAACCGTCGACGACCTCGAACAGGCCGGCGCTACCCTCGCCGAGCTTCTCGCCCTGCCCGCCTACTGCGAGCACCTGGCCGGGCGCGGCGACCGTCAGGTGGTGATGCTCGGCTACTCCGACTCGTCCAAGATCTCGGGCATCGCGGCCTCGCGCTGGGCGCTCTACCGAGCCCAGGAGGACCTTGTCGCCGCAGCGGCCGCCGCCGGCGTCGACCTGACCCTGTTCCACGGCCGCGGCGGCACCGTCGGTCGCGGCGGATCCAAGCCCCGGGAGGCGGTGCTCGCCGAACCCTGCGGCGCCGTCCGCGGCCGACTGCGGGTCACCGAGCAGGGCGAGATCGTCAACGCCAAGTATGGGCTGCGCGGCATCGCCGAGCGCACCCTCGAGCTGGTCGCCGGTGGCGTGCTCGAGGCCACCGCCTGCGCCGACCGCCGGGTGGCGCCGCCGCCGGCCTTCCGCGCCACCATGGCGACCGTCGCCGAGGCCGCCACATCCGCCTATCGGGCGACCGTGGAGCACCCTGACTTCGTACCCTACTTTCGCACCGCCACCCCGATCGACGCCATCGAGCGCCTGCCCATCGGCTCGCGACCCGCCTCCCGCAGGGCCGGCGGCGGAGTCGAGATGGTCCTGGCCAAAGCCCACCTGGAGATCGCGGCCCGGTATGCCGACCTCGCCGAGGAGGTCGGCGCCCAGGTCTTCCCCGGACTTGCGGAGCGCTTCAGGCACACGGTCGCTCTGCTGCTGGAGCTGCGCGGCGAGTGCGAGCCCCTGACCCTGGAACCGGTGCTGGCCCGCTCGATCCGGCTGCGCAACCCCTACGTCGACCCGATGTCGCTGCTCCAGGTGGACCTGCTCCGCCGCTGGCGGGCCGGCAACCGCCGCGATTCCGACCTCGAACGGGCCCTCTTCACCACCGTCCGCGGCATCGCCCGCGGCCTCCAGAACACCGGCTGAGGAACGCTCGCACGACCCCAGGAATCCTCGACTATGATGGCGGCGTCGCTCTCGCTCGGCACTCGCGGGTTGTTGACTGACAGGACGTCGAGAGGGGGGGGGTCGATGGCTACTGTGCGTTTGGCGTCGGCGGCAGTGGGCTTCTTCCGCTTCTCGCTGTGTGCGCTCGTGCTCGTCGTCCTCCTCGCTCCGGCTCTCCCTGCGAGTGACAGCGAGCCCGAGGACGGCGTTCCCGGCACGGTCGCAACCGCACCGGTAGTGATCGACGGTGTCGAGCTGTTCCGGCTCCGAGGAACCAGCTCCTACCCGGCCTCGGAACGAGCGACCGACGTCCGCACCAGGATCGTCGCCGTCGCCCGCGAACGCACGGTCGATCCCGCCGCGATCCGGGTCGAGCCCTCGGAGATCGGTCAGCGCCTGACCTATGGCGATGGCTCGGCCAATCTCGTCACCGTCACCGAGGCCGACGCCACGCTCGAGGGGGTGGGCGAGGAGATCCTGGCGGCGGTCCTCCTGCGCAACGTCCGCCAGGCGATCACGACCTATCGTCAGATGCGCGAGCCGGAGCGCCTGCTCCGGTCCGCCGGTTGGGCCCTCGGCGTGACCGGGATGCTGATCGGGCTCCTGCTCGCCGGGCGGTGGCTCTTCCGCCGCGTCGACGCGACCATCTCCCGCCGGATCGAGGCCGGAGTCGAGAAGCTGCGGATCCAGACATACCGGCTGATGAGCGCCGAGGAGACGCTGGTGCTGTTGCGGGCCGTGCTTCGTGGACTGCGCGCCGGCGCGCTGTTGGTCCTGCTGTACGCCTACCTGAAGATCGCGCTGAGCCTGTTCCCTTGGACACGTGGTTTCGCGGCGGGCATGCTCGACCTGGTGCTCGAACCGCTGACCATGCTCGGGAGGGCCGCCCTGGCGACGGTCCCCGATCTCGCCTTCCTCGCGGTGCTGACTGTGGTCACCCGCCTCGTGCTGCGGCTCACCCGCCTGATCTTTCTCCAGATCGACCGCGGCGTGGTCAAGTTCGAGCACTTCGACCCCGACTGGGCGATGCCGACCTATAGGCTGTTCCGAATCGTGGTGATCGCCTTCGCCGTGGTCGTCGCCTTCCCCTACATCCCCGGCTCGAGCTCGACCGCCTTCAAGGGCGTGTCGCTGTTCGCCGGCGTGCTGTTCTCGCTCGGCTCGTCCTCGATCATCGGCAACATCATCGCCGGCTACACCATGACCTATCGCCGTGCCTTCAGGGACGGCGACTGGATCCGGGTCGGCGACGTCCTCGGCGAGGTCACTCAGACCCGGCTGTTGGTCACCAACCTCCGCAATCCTCAGAACGAGGAGGTCGTGGTCCCGAACTCCATAATTCTCGGCAGCCACGTCGTCAACTACAGCTCGCTGGCGCGCAGCAAGGGCCTGATCCTGCACAGCTCCGTGGGCATCGGCTACGAGACCCCGTGGCGGCAGGTCGAGGCGATGCTGCTGCTCGCCGCCGAGCGCACCCAGGGGCTGCGGCGCGAGCCTGCGCCCTTCGTCCACCAGACCGCCCTCGGCGACTTCGCCATCACCTACCAGCTCAACGCCTACTGCGACGCGCCGCAGCAAATGCGCCAGCTCTACACCGAGCTCCATCGCCAGATCCTCGATGTCTTCAACGAGTACGGCATCCAGATCATGACCCCGGCCTACGAGCGCGACACCCCGGAGCCGAAGCTCGTCCCCCGCGACCGGTGGTTCGCCGCCCCGGCACAGCCGCCGACCTCGCCCGGGTGAACCACGAGAGAAGAGAGGAGCGGCGCCGTTGCCGGCGCCGCTCGGATTCTCGGACGCGGCCGGGCTCAGCCGAGTCGGCCGCGCTCGATCTCCTTCAGGAAGCCGAGGAACTCGCGCCGGTGCTGCTCCTCGTCGGCCAGCGCGGTGATCGCCAGGTCCTCGGTGGCCGGGTCGAAGCCGCCGGCGAGCTCGATCACCTTCCGGTACTGCGCGATGGCCGCCTCCTCGGCGGCGATGACGCCACGGATCACCGTCTCGATGTCGGTGGAATCCTCGGGCGGCTGGAGCTGGACCTGGTCGAGGGTCAGGGCCATCGAGCCGGGCACCTGGCCGCCGATGGTCTTGATCCGGTTGGCGAGAAGCTGGGCGTGGCCGAGCTCCGCCGGCACGTCCGCCGCCAGCTCGTCCTTGATGTGCTTGGCGCGCACGCCGTCGAGGTTGACCGACAGCGCGATGTAGTTCATCACCGTCTCCAGCTCCATGTTGTAGGCCCGCGCGAGGCCCTCGATGATCTGCTGCTGACGCCCGTTGTCTCCCATGGCGAACTCCCTTCGTCGCGATACTCCTGAACCGCCGACCGTCAACTGAGACGCTATCGCGGCCGCACCATGGTCAGCGGTCCGAACCCCCGGGGTATTCCAGACGACACCAGCTCAGGGCCGATGAACGGACCACCGCCTCGCCCGCCCGTCTCGAGAAGCAGGGAGTGAGATGAACCACAGAGAAGCGCCCCTCAAGAGTCTCTTGGAAGACGCTGAGCACAACGTCACCGGATTCGCCCCCCTCCTCTGTGCTACTCCGGGATCAGAAGTGCTCGCATCCCGCGGTAACCCTCTGG
>CAZKKP010000385.1:0-4045 GCA_964553295.1 uncultured Thermoanaerobaculia bacterium
CTGCGCCCTCGAGTCCATGGGTTTTGCGACCTACGGTTTCGCCGGCGGGCGCGAAGACATCTGGGAGCCGGAGGAGGACATCGACTGGGGGACCGAGACCGAGTGGCTCGGCGACCGGCGCTACAGCGGCGAGCGGGTCCTCGAAGGTCCCTACGGCGCGGTGCAGATGGGCCTGATCTACGTCAACCCGGAGGGTCCGAACGGCCAGCCGAGCGTGCTGGCGTCCGGTCGGGACATCCGCGAGACCTTCGGCCGCATGGCCATGAACGACGAGGAGACCGTGGCGCTCACCGCCGGCGGCCACACCTTCGGCAAGTGCCATGGCGCCGCCCCGGCGGGCGAGCACGTCGGGCGCGAGCCCGAGGGCGCCTCCATGCAGGAGCAGGGTCTCGGCTGGAAGAGCAGCTTCGGCAGCGGCAAGGGCGACGACGCGATCACCAGCGGCATCGAGGGATCGTGGACCCCGAACCCGACGAAGTGGGACATGGGCTACTTCGACCTGCTCTTCGGCTACGACTGGGACCTGGTGAAGAGCCCGGCGGGCGCCTGGCAGTGGCACGCCAAGGACCAGAAGCCGGAGCACATGGCGCCCGAGGTCGACGACCCCACCCGGCGCGTGCCGACCATGATGACCACCGCCGACATGGCGATGCGCATGGACCCGGACTACGAGAAGATCTCGCGCCGCTACCACGCCAACCCGGACGAGTTCGCCGACGCCTTCGCCCGCGCCTGGTTCAAGCTGACCCACCGCGACATGGGGCCGAAGTCGCGGTACCTCGGTCCGGAGGTCCCGGAGGAGGACCTGATCTGGCAGGATCCACTGCCGGCGGTGGACCACGAGCTGATCGGCGCCGACGACATCGCCGGCCTCAAGGCGAAGATCCTCGGCTCGGGCCTGTCGGTCGCCAAGCTGGTCGCCACGGCGTGGGCGTCGGCCGCGACCTTCCGCAACTCGGACAAGCGGGGCGGGGCGAACGGCGCCCGCATCCGCCTGGCGCCGCAGAAGGACTGGGAGGTCAACCAGCCGGCCCAGCTGGCGGAGGTGCTGGCGACCCTGGAGACGATCCAGCAGGACTTCAACCGCTCCCAGGCCGGCGGCAAGAAGATCTCCCTGGCCGACCTCATCGTCCTCGGCGGCTGTGGCGCTGTCGGCGCGCTTCGGGGCCGGCGAGGGCGGCGGCCCGAGCGCCTCGGAGCTGGTCGCGTTCACGCCATCGCAGGCCAAGGACGCCGGCTTCGCCGTGACGGTGCCCTTCACCCCGGGGCGGACGGACGCCTCGGCGGAGCATACCGACGCCGAGTCCTTCGCGGCTCTCGAGCTCAAGGCGGATGGCTTCCGCAACTACCTGGCCGACGGCTTTTCCCGCCGGGCGGAGCACCTGCTGGTCGACCGGGCGCAGCTGCTGACCCTGACCGCGCCCGAGATGACCGCCCTCGTCGGCGGCCTGCGCGTGCTCGGCGCCAACCACGGACAGTCCAGGCACGGCGTCCTCACCGACCGGCCCGGCACCCTGAGCAACGACTTCTTCGTCAACCTGCTCGACATGGCCACCGAGGGGAGGGAACTGGCGGACGGCACCTTCGAGGGACGCGATCGCGCGACCGGCAAGCCCAGGTGGACCGGCACCCGCGTCGACCTCGTGTTCGGCGCCAGCTCCCAGCTCCGGGCCCTGGCCGAGGTCTACGCCTGTGAGGACGCCAAGAAGAAGTTCGTCCACGACTTCGTGGCGGCCTGGGACAAGGTCATGAACCTCGACCGCTTCGACCTTCGCTGACCGAGACCGACAGAGCAACGAACGGGCCCCGGCGGGCGACCGCCGGGGTTCGTCGTTTCTCGGGCCAGCGCGCCGGTCCCTCCCGACGGTGGACTCGCCGGTTGACCGTACAGCACAGACAATGCATATTGCATGCATGGCGACGAAGACGATCTCACTGCGCCTCGAGGCCTACGAGCGGCTCAGGCAGGCTCGGCGGTTTCCTGGGGAGTCGTTCAGCGAGGTGATCAGCCGCGCGGTGTGGCCGAATCAGACCGCCACCGGGGGGGAGCTGCTGGAGCGGATCGCGCGTCGGGGTCCGCTCATGACCGAGCAGGAGACGGCGGCGGTCGAGGCGGCGAAGCGCGACGCCGAGGCCCCGGAGGACAAGTGGGCGCGGGCCTGATCCTCGAGACCACCTTCCTGGTCGACCTCGAGCGCGAGCTTCTGCGGTCGGAGACCGGCGCCGCTCACGAGTTCCTCCGACGGCACGCCGGCGAGCCGCTGTACCTGACGTTCACCATCGCCGGCGAGCTGGCGGCCGGCTACCGCGGCGACGGGAGGGGCCGCTGGGAGGAGCTGGTGGCGCCGTTCCACATCCTCCCCTGCACCCTCGACGTGTGCTGGACCTACGGCCGGGTCGAGCGCCACCTGCGCGCCAACGGGCTGCTGATCGGCGCGGGCGACCTGTGGGTCGGCGCGACCGCCCTCACCCACGGCATGGCGGTCGTCACCCGCAACCTCGGCCACTTCCGCCGCATCCCGGGGCTCGAGGTTCTCGGCTACTGAGGCGGCACCACGTGCCCCGCCGGCCCGGCCGACGAACGGGGTCGGTTCCCTGACGAAGGCAACAACGCGTGTGCGGGCGGGGTCGTCGTGCAGAGGCGGGATGTGGCCCGGCCGTTGGCTACGTGCGATGACGTACCGACGGCGCCGAGACCCCCGCCTGCTGACGTTTCGTGATCGCGGCTGGCCCTTGTGGTACGTCGAGGGAGCACAACGACTGTAGGCGGGACACCACAGCGACCGAATACCAGCGTACGCATGGTGGGGAGCACTTCGTCATGGCTGGGCTCGGCAGGCCTCGAGCACGGCCCTCTCCGACAGCAGGCAGAGCATCGGCTGGCGGTCCTCGACGCCGAAGCTCGCGACCAGGTGGCCGGTGTCGGGATCCCTCGCCAGGCCGGCGGCGAACTCCACCCCTCGAGCGGTGAAGAAGAAGGGATCGCTCTGCCCCACGACCCGGAAACCGTCGTCGAGCCGGACGAACCGGTGGAGGTACACCCGGGCGGGCGGGTCGAGGACGCACACCTCGTGGGCAAGGTAGAGGTAGCCACCACGGCACCCGATGACCTGGGAGCCGCCGCGGAGATGGTCGAGCGCCGAGGCGGGGCGTGACGTGGCGAGCAGCTCCACCGCCAGAGTTTCCGGCTCCACACGGAGGACGACCGTAGGGTCAGTCGAGTAGACGACCAGGAGCTCGCCGTTGCGTACCAGAGGCAGCCAGTTCTTCTGGGTGCGGGCGGACCAGGGCCCGCGCAGGATTCGCAGGTCCTCCGCCCCTCCCCTGCCGTCGAGGGCGAGAAGGGCAATCTCGGGCCGACCGTCGCTGTTGCGGTCGCAGACGGTGGCGAGGCACCACAGCCGTTCGCGCCAGGCGAACAGCCTGCAGTCCTCGAAGCCCTGGATCGGGCAGGGAGGGACCGCGCCGTCGATCCCGCGCTCGAGCACTGTCGACCGGACGATCCGCCACTCGGAATCGAGCTCCGCCAGGACGTTTCTGGTTCGAACGCGCCCGTCCGCGTCGGCGATCAGGTAGCGGCCTCTGGCCAGCCGGTAGTTGACGGTGCGCACGACGGCCAGGCGGCGACTGCCGACCACGGCCACCGAGGGGTTGGTGGCCGTGTACGGCGGTGCGCAGTCCAGGTCGAGAGGGCGAATCTCGGCGTCGTCGAACAGCTCCGATGCGCGCCCGGCGTAGTACGCCAGGTTGCGGCGTGCCCCATCGCGGCTCGGCTCGGCGACGTCACGGCGTACGGCAAGCTGCGCGCACGCCGAGCGACCCGCGGCGCGGTCCTCGGGTGAGGTGGCGTAGTAGCCGCTGATGCTGCGCTCCTCGAGCACCCGCCATCGGTAGACGTCCTCCTCGACGAACAGGAGATCGTCGGCTGGAAAGGGTATCCCTTCGGCGATGGAGCACACTCGGAGGCAGTCCTCGTGGCGGCCCGCCTCCCGGTAGTGGCGGGCGAGCTGGAGCAGTGGCTCGGCCCTCGCCGGGCGACGGGTGT
>CAZKKP010000385.1:4055-4363 GCA_964553295.1 uncultured Thermoanaerobaculia bacterium
GTGTGGGCGCGCTCGAGACCGTGGACCAGGCCGGCCTCGTCGCCGGCTTCTCCTCGGCACAGGGCGGCCATGTAGACGGCGTACCACGCCTCCTCCTCCCAGCCGCCGGCCTCGGCGCGACGCTCGTACCAGCCGGCAGCCTCGGCCGGTCGGCCGCCATCGCGCAGAGTCTGCGCCAGGTAGAACATCGACCTGCCATCCCCGGGGTTCCGCTCGAGGGCGGCCCGGAGCAGCCTCTCGTCACGGGCGAGCTTGTCTGCCCGGCTCGACCAGCATTCGTGGTCGACGAACCAGACGCCATCGAGGCG
>CAZKKP010000386.1:0-4358 GCA_964553295.1 uncultured Thermoanaerobaculia bacterium
CTACGACGAGCTGTCGCGGCGGCTCAACTTCCAGATCCTCGAGCCGATCCCGCTGATCGCCTACGCGACCCACGCCGAGTTCCAGCAGACCAACGTGATCGTCGGCTTCATCCCCGAGGGCGTCGGCGCCTTCGCCTCGCCGGTGCGCAACCGCATGGTGCTGCCGGTGGACCTGCCGGACCGCCAGCTGCAGAGCCTGATCCAGCACGAGCTGGTGCACATCTTCCAGTACGAGATCCTCTTCCAGGGTCGCCGTGGCCGGGCGATCTACGCCCGTCCGCCGCTGTGGTGGATGGAGGGCATGGCCTCGTACTACGGCGACGACGAGGACTCCAGGGACGAGATGTACATGCGCGACATGGCCCTGTCCGACCGGGTGCCTTCGCTCGCCTACGCCCCGACCGGGTTCCTCGCCTATCGCTTCGGCCACAAGGTGTTCGAGTACATCGCGGAGGAGTGGGGTGAGGACACCGCCCGGGACTTCGTCTTCGCTTTCCGAAACGCCTTCGGCGGCGGGTTGGCGCGGCCGTTCCGCCAGGTCCTCAACATGGACATCGAGGAGTTCGACGGCGAGTTCCGTGCCTGGCTCCGGCGCCGGTACGCGGCCTACGGCGACCGCGGCACACCTCGCGAGTTCGGTCGGGAGTTCCGCGTGGAGGGCGCGGCGTTCACCCAGCTGACCTCGCCCGCGATCTCACCTTCCGGGGATCTCGTGGCCGCGTTCACGACCCACGAGAACGACGTCGACGTCGCGCTGTTCGGGGTCCCTGACCGCCGCCTCTTCAAGAACCTGACCCGAGGCTACACGACCGAGTACGAGTTTCTCGTCGCCCAGGGTTTGACGGTGGCGCCGGCCGAGGGCAGGGATCTCTCGTTCTCGCCATCCGGCGACCACGTCGCGGTGTTCGCCCGGACCGAGCGGACTCGATCGCTGCTGCTCCTGGACGTGCTGAAGGGTGGCATCGGCGAGCGCTACGAGATCCCGCTGCCGATCGAGCAGTCGGCGCAACCGGCCTACCGTCCCGACGGGCGCGCGATCGCCTTCCAGGCGGTGATGAACGGTCGCCATGACATCTTCGAGATCGACCTTGCAAGCGGTGAGATCGTCAACCTGACCGACGATGCCGCCTACGACGCGGCGCCGACCTACTCACCGGACGGCGCGGCCCTCGTCTACAGCTCGGAAGTGGGCGAGCACCTCAAGCTGTTGCGTCTTGACCTCGCCGACCGGACCCGCCGAGAGCAGCTCACGTTCGGCCCTGGCAACGACGTGGGCGCCGCGTTCTCGGTGGACGGCCGACGCCTGTTCTTCGCCTCGGATCGCCTCGACGGCGTCTTCGACATCTACGAGCTCGACCTCGAGACCCGCAGGCTGCGACGACTGACCTATGTCATCGGCGCCGCCGTCAACCCCGTTCCCGGCGAGACCGTGGAGGGCGAGCGGGTCGGTTTCCAGGCCTACTCGCGAGGATCGTGGGGCCTGTACTCGGTCGACCCGAACCGGGGCGTGGACGTCGGCCTCTCCGAGCCCGTGGCCGTGGCGCCCGAGCACGAGCCCTTCCTGCCGGCGGTGAGCATCGCGGTCGACCCGGCCAAGGGCTTGGATCTCGGCCGGCGCAGGCTCTTCCTCGAGGACGGCGCGGTCAACATCGGGATCGACCAGAACTCGCAGATCCTGTCCTACACCTTCCTCGTGTTCTCCGACCAGTACGGCGATCGCCGGCTTTCGCTGTTTCTCAACTCGGTCGACACCTTCTCGAACTTCCGCCTGTCCTACTTCAACCTCGAGCCGCGGCTGCAGTGGGGCGTGTCGGTCTACGACGCCCGCACCTACTACACCTCCTACGACGTGATCCGTGAGGAGGTCGAACGGGTGGAGCAGGCCTACCAGTACACCGGGGGGACCTTCGACGTCCAGTACCCCTTCTCGCGCTACCTCCGGGCGGAGGGCTCGGTGGGGTATCTCTACCGTTCGGCCGGCTTACCGACGGTCGACGAGCTCACCGGCGAGCTTCAGTTCGTGGAGCTCCAGCAGCACTCGCCGCTGGTGAGCGCGGCTCTGGCGGGGGACACCGTGCTGTGGCGGGGCTACGGGCCCCATCACGGATCACGGTGGGAGCTCCGCGGCCTGTACATGCACGATCTCGACGGCGGCGGCGCGTTGAACTCTCAGCTGACCTTCGACGGGCGTACGTACCTCGCGACGACGCAGCGCAGCGAGGTCGCAGCCCGACTCTTCCTGGCCTATGCCAACGGCAACAACCCGAACATCTTCTCCTTCGGCGGCATGAACACCGTGCGCGGGTTCCCGACCTTCTCGATCTCCGGCAACCGCGCCGGCTTCGCCTCGGTGGAGTGGCGATTCCCGCTGGTCGACCGGCTCAACCTCTCCTTCATGTCTCTCGGCGGCATCCGAGGCCGCGTCTTCTTCGACGTCGGGACCGCCTGGTACGACATCAACGGTCGGGAGTTCAACTGGTTCGGTGAGCCGGGATTCAAGTTCATGGGTGAAAAGGAGCTGCCGGACGGGACGACCCGCGGCCAGTCCGGAGCGCTGACTGACGGTGTGGCGTCCTACGGGTTCGGCTTCTCGATCACGGCCTTCGGTCTGCCGATGCACTGGGACTTCGTCAAGCTCTGGGACTTCAAGAACACCCTCAGCGACCTGCGGACCGAGTTCTGGGTCGGCTACCAGTTCTGAGCGGCCGAGCACCGTTCGTCGGCGATCACCGACCGGGGTAGTAGCCCCGGATGGTGCGCACCGTGAAGTCCTGATTCGCGATTCGGACCTCGACCCGACGGAACTCGGTCTGAGGCCGGGTCGAGGGAGAGGAATACCAGAGGAGGTACTGGGACCGGAGAAGCTCGGCGATCCTGGCATAGACCTCCGGCAGCTCCTCGGCCTGCTTCGGGAAGAATGCCTCGCCGCCGGTCTCCCGGGCGAGATCGCGCAGGGTCGAGCGGGCGGAGAAGTCGAGGCCACCGAGGCCGAGGCCGATCGGGAAGATCGGCACCCGCATGGTGTGGGCGAAGCGCAGCGCCACCTGCCAGCCGGTGCGCGACGTCGTGTCCTCGCCATCGGTGAGCAGCACCACGGCCTGGCGGCCGCGGCGGCCGCGGAACTGCTCGAGGGACCTGACCACGGCGTCATGCAGCGAGGTGCCGCCCTCCGGGACGACCCGCTCCAGCCGCCCGCCGAGGCTCGCGACCTGCTCGGTCCAGGCGACCTCGACCGTCGCGTCCCAGGCGAAGCGGAGCAGCAGGGCCTGGTCGCCCGTGGCCATCAGGGACTCGAGGAACTGACTTACGGCTCGCCGGACCAGGGGGAAGACCTCGATCATCGAGCCCGAGGTGTCGACGGCCACGGCGAGGGACAGCGGCAGGTCGGCGGTCGTGCCGAAGCCCTCGATCGCGACCTCGACACCGTCCTCGAGCACCGTGAAGTCGTCGCGGCCGAGCCCGAGCACCGGAGCGCCCGTGCGGTCGAGCACCACCACCGGGAGCTCGACGAGTTCGACACGGACGTTGCCGACGAAGCCGCCGCCGATGCCCGGCGTCAGGATCGCGTCGCCCCGGTTGCCCTGCACGTCGACCGCCTCGGCGACGATGATGGTGGCGTGTCGGAGCTGTTCCACCGGCAGCTCGACGACGCAGGGGCAGGCCGACCAGCGGGCCACCATCTCGTCGTCAATCGACAGCGAGACCTGCCGGATCCTGGCGCCCGAGGTCACCGCCACGGTCACCGGGCGGCGCCCGTCTCGCACCGCTCCGTCGGGCCCAAGCAGCATCTCCAGCCCGATCTCGCCGGTCGGGGAGTTGAGCACCAGCGCGTCCTCACCGAGGAACCGGCCGCGGGCGTCGAGGGCGACCGCCCGCACCCGGGTGCGCTGCACGATCTGGCCGAGTGAAACCGACACGGTCCACGGCGGTCGGTTCCTGCGGATCAGGAGCTCCTCATCCTGGTAGAACTCGACGCGGGCAGCGCCCTCCGGCACCTCGACCTCGAGCTGCAGGGCGCCGATGCCGCCGAGCGACGGCGGCGGCAGGAAGTGCACGCCGCCGTCGACCGGCGGCGTCAGCTCGAGAGCCACCGCGTCCGGCGGGGCGTCGTCAGGTGCGACGAAGGGCTCGCCCCCCTCCGTGACCTCGAGGTCGCCGACCCACAGGCCGGAGACGGACCCGTCGAAGGTCGCGACCGCCACCCGCAGCTGGTAGGCGCCCGGGGCGAGCTCACGGTACAGCATGGCGGTTCCGTCGGGCTGGAGCTCGACCACCACGGCCTGGCGGTCGGCCACCTGCCCGTCGCGCAGCACGGTGGTCACGAGGCGCAGCCGCTCGCCGGCGCGCTCCACGTCTTC
>CAZKKP010000387.1:0-4358 GCA_964553295.1 uncultured Thermoanaerobaculia bacterium
AGCGCGCGCTGCCCGGCAGATCGTTGGCCGCGGGGTCCGTCCAGTCCAGGCGGAAGCCGATCTCGGCGCCGTTGGCCAGCGCGCGCACGAGCACCTCCGGGGTCGAGGCGCTCATCAGGCGCGGGTCCACGAGATCCTGGCTTCGGCATGAACGTCCTGCTGATCGACATCGACTCGCTGCGCGCCGACCACCTCGGCTGCTACGGCTACCCTCGGCCCACCTCGCCGCGCATCGACGCACTCGCCGGCTCGGGCACGCTCTTCCTCAACGCCTTCGCCACCTCGGCGACCACCGCACCCTCGCACGCCAGCATGATGACCGGCCTGCATCCCTTCGAGCACGCCATCCTCGCCAACGGCGACGGCCCCGTCGCCGCCGAGATCTCCACCCTGGCAGAGCTGCTGCGAGAGCGGGGCTACCAGACGGCGGCCTTCACCAGCATCACCGGCACCTTCGTCCGCGCCGGGCTGGACCGGGGCTTCGAGGTCTTCCGGACGCCGGAGGTGGGCACCGGCATCCCGGCGAGCGTCGTGACGTCCAGCGCCGTGCACTGGCTTGCCGGCCGCGACCACGGGCGGCCGCTCTTCCTCTGGGTCCACCTGTGGGACCCGCACTCCCCCTACGAGCCGCTCGAGCCGTTCACCTCGGGCAGCGCGCGCCGCGACCGCAAGCTGGCCTCGTCGCTGACCCGGACCCGAGCGGTCGACCTGGCGCTGTTCCACGGCAAGGTCAGGAACTACCTCGAGCTGGTCAATGCCTACGACGGCGAGGTGGCGGCCGCCGACCGCGCGGTCGGGGCGCTGCTGGCGGCGTGCTCACCGGCGCCAGGGCGACGCCCTGTCACCGCGATCGTCACCTCTGACCACGGCGAGGGCCTGGGCGACCACGGCTGGTTGCTGCACGGCAAGCACCTGTACAACGAGCAGCTCCGGGTGCCGCTCGTGGTCCACAGCTCTGACGGCGATGGGACGCCCCGGCAGATCGCCGAGGTGGTGCAGGGCGTCGACCTGTTCCCGACCCTTCTCGAGCTGGGTGGGGCGCCCGTTCCCCCGGCCCAGGGACACCGGGCCACGTCTCTCGTCGGGCTGGTCGCCGGCCATCCTCAGCCGGGCCGCGCCAAGCTCGCCTTCAGCCAGCGCCGGTCCTTCTCGGGCCCGCCGCCAGAGCCGGCGCCCCCGCGCACGGGCGCCCGGGAGCCCTTCACCCTCGACCGGCTCCTGGAACGGAGCATCGCCGAGAACTTCGAGATCGGGGCCGGGTTCGCCATCCAGGACGGCCGCCACAAGCTGATCATGAAGACCGAGCTTCCCGACGAGCTCTACGACCTCGAGGCGGACCCCTGGGAGAAGAACAACCTCGCCGGCCGCGGGCTTGCGGCCGAGGATCGACTGCGGGACGCACTCCTGGGTCTGCTCGACGGCGCGGCGACCCCGAAGGACGCGCCGTTGCTCGACCCCGAGACCCTCGAGGAGCTGGAGGCCCTGGGATACGTCCACTGACACGGCGCGTCAGCCCGGATGGCTCTCCTCGGCCGGCAGGGCCCCGGGCGGTCGGCACGGACGCACCGTCCGGTAGTGCTCCAGATCCGCACTGAGCCGGCCTGCCACATCGGGCTCCCCGGCCGCGAGCGCCGCCTCGACCACCTGGCGCTGCCAGCTGACGGCCTCCTCACAGCGACCGAACTCGGCCAGGGCCTGGGCGACAAGCTGGGCGTGACGCGGCGTCGGGGCGGCCTCGTAGACCTCCACGGCCAGCCCGAGAGCGCGCGCCCCGTCTCTCAGCCCGAGGTCCGGGCAGGCAGCCAGGATCCGGCCCAGCGCAAAGGCGACCGCGACGTCCTCCGGAAGACGCCGGTGGCCGGCCTCGAGGACCGAGCGCGCCTGACCGAAGCGGCCGAGCCGGACCAGGGCGGCCGCACCGCCGAGCACGGCGGCCTCGCTTCCGGGGTCGAGGGCGGCGGCCCGCTGGTAGTGCTCCAGGGAGGCCTCGTCCTCGCCGCTTTCGGCCAGCGCACGGGCGAGCAGTAACCGCCCCTCGGCGTCCTCCGGCTGGTCCCGCAGAGCGTTGTGAAGGTGTCCGACGGCCTCTCCGGGCCGTCCGGCCTCGAGCAGCAGGCTGCCCAGGTTGAAGCTGGCAGCGGCGTGGCCCGGCGCCAGCTCGAGGGCCGCAACAAGCTGCTCGACGGCGCCCTCGAGGTCACCGGTGCGCGCGAGGGCGGCGCCGAGGTTGACTCGCGCACGGACGCTCGTCGGCTCGGCCCGGACCGCCGTTCCGAACAGTGCCGCCGCCTCCTCGAAGCGGCCGGCCGAAAAGGCGACCCGCCCGCGCACCAGGTGGACCCGTTCACCGACCCTCATCTCCTCGAGCTGGTCGACCAGAGGGTCCGGCGGGCGCAGCCCGACCGTGCCCCGCAGCTCGAGGTGACGCTCGGCCAGCTCGAGCTCGCCCATGCCGCGGTAGGCCATGGCCAGGCTGTAGTGCAGCCGATTGGCGCCGGGCACCGCCCGCAGCGCCGCCTCGAGATAGGTCGCCGCGCGCCGGTAGTCGCGGCGTGCCAATGCGACCTGGCCGAGGCCCGCCAGAGCCGAGGGCGCGGCCGCGCGGAACGCCTCCTCCGCCTCGTCGAGCCGTCCGACCTCGAGGCGCACCTCGCCGAGACGCACCATCGCCGCGAGGCCGAGCGGGTCCAGCGTGGACGCCGCCAGGTACTGCTCGGCGGCGGCATCCGCCAGCCCCTGGCGGCGCAGCACGTCGGCCAGCAGGTGGCGCCATCGGGCGTCGGCCGGCGCGAGCGCCACCGCATTGAGATAGCTCGCCCGAGCCGCGTCCAGGAGTTCGTAGGCGTGGTAGAGCTGGCCCAGGACGCCGTAGCTCTCGGCGCGCCCCTCGTCGGACTGCCCGGGACTGGAGACCTCCTCCTCGAACGCCCGCCGCGCCTCCGCCAGCTGGTCGGCCACCACCCGGTCGACGTCGGCGAGCTCGGGAGCCGGCACCGGCACGAGGTCGGCGGTACGCCCCTGGCTGGCAATGTCCCCTCCAGCCAGATCCTCGTACCCGGCCGCGGGGACGACCCCACCCAGCGCGATGGCGAGCAGGAAGCAGAGGCTCGCGCGATGCCTGCCGCCGGTGGTCACTTCGCCCCCTCCGAACCCTCTGGCGCCGGCGCCGTGTCCTGCTCGAGGGTCGTGTAGCGGCCGATCTCGAGGTCGCGCCAGACCTCGCGCCCGCCGTCCGGCCAGGTCACCCGGACCTGGGTGACGGCCGCCGCGTCGCCGAGCCCGACCAGCACCCGGGGATCCCGCGAGGAGCAGAAGCTGCCGTCGGTCCGAGCGCGGCGGTGCAGCACACGCCCCGAGGGCAGCACAACCTCGACCCGTGCCCCCAGGGCGTCCCGCCCACCCCCGGCCACCACCAGGCGGAGGCCGAGCCAGTGCTTCCGGTTGCCGACTCGGTTCAGCAGCAGCCGCGCCGGACCGTTGTTGTTCGCCACCACGACGTCGGTGTCGCCGTCGTTGTCGACGTCGCCGAAGGCGGCGCCCCGGCTGACCTCGAGAAGTCGGAAGCTCGCCCCGGCGCGGGCGGTGACGTCGACGAACCGGCGACCGTCGACGTTGTGCAGCAGCTGGTTGGGCTGACCGAGGGGGAAGGGGTCGCCCCGGCGCCGCAGCTCGGCGATCGAGCGCACCTCCCCGTTGAGCACGATCAGGTCGAGCCACCCGTCGTTGTCGAAGTCGAACCAGCCGGTGCCGAAGCCGGTCTTGCCGAGGCTCGGAGCGGCCAGGCCGACGGCTGCGGTGCGGTCGTCGAACAGCCCACCACCGTCGTTGACGTACAGGGTGTTCGTCTCCTCCATGAGATGGGTCATGAACAGGTCGTCGTCGCCGTCGCCGTCGAAGTCGCCGGCGTCGACGCCCATGCTCGCCTCGGCCTTGCCGGCCGCGTTGACCGCCGCGCCGGACCACAGCGCCTCGTTGCGGAAGGTGCCGTCGCGGTTGTTGATCCACAGGTGGTTCGGATCACCGTCGTTGGCGACGTACAGGTCGAGCCAACCGTCCCGGTCGAAATCCGCCGCGACCACGCCGAGACCGGCGCCGACCGCGCCGGCGATCCCGGCTGAGCGGGTCACGTCCTCGAAGGTGCCGTCGCCGCGGTTCCTCAGCAGCCGGTCGGGCACCGGGTCGTAGGCGTCGGGACCACAGAAGTCCCGGGCGCTCGACGCCGCGAAGCACTCGCGCGTCGGGTCGGCGGCGAAGTCAACGTAGTTGCAGACGAAGAGGTCGAGGTGACCGTCGCGGTCGTAGTCGACGAAGACCGCCGCGGTGCTCCAGCGGGAATCGTCGACGCCGGCCCTGCGGGT
>CAZKKP010000388.1:0-4356 GCA_964553295.1 uncultured Thermoanaerobaculia bacterium
CGGGCTCGCACCGGCACGGCATTCTCTGGCCCCAGCACCAGCAGACGGATCGGCTCGAGCCTCCGGCGAACGTCCTGGGGGAGATGGCTCGGCATGGCCCGATGCTACCACGGGCGCCGCAGCACCGTCGGCAGTGGTGAGTGCTCCGGTCCGACCGCCTGTCAGAAGCCCTCGAGCACGGCGCTGACCAGGGCGCGGGCATACTCCACCGACAGCTCCTCCAGGGCCTGCATCTGGCGGTCGAAGTAGTCGACCGCTGTGACGTCGACCTCGTAGGAGGTGCGCCGGGAGAACCCCGGGTCCTCCCAGAGCAGCTTCGGCTCCTCCTCGCGCACGTCCTTGAGCTGGATCCGGGTGTTGACGACCATCTGGAACGTGGTCGCGCGCCCGCGGTCGTCGAAGGTCACCGGCGAGATCATCACCGCGTTGACGGTGCCGCTGAGCACCAGCTTGGCATCGTCGGGGTCGTCGACGATCACGAACCGACGCCGGCGCAACCACTCCCGGGTCACCGCCTCGAGCAGCCGCTGGTCGACGTCCACCCAGCTGGTGTTGTTGGCGAAGCGCTCGACGTAGAGCGTGTCGAGCTCCGGCGGCAGGAAGCTCGAGGTCCCCACCAGGTGGTAACCGCACCCGGCGAGCGCCGCAGCCGCCAACAGAGCGAGAGCCGCGCGCCACATCGGCGACACCGTAGCAGAAACCGGCGGACCCGAGGAGGGCGCCGCGCCCGGAATGCGGCAGTCAACCAACACGACGGCCGAAACGTGCCGTGGTCCTCGGCCCGAGCATCTCCTCAGGACTCCCGCAGGGCGGCGGCGACGGGCAGCCGGGCGGCGCGGATCGCCGGCAGCAGGCCGCCGACCAGACCGATGGCCAGGGCATACAGCAGGCCCCTCGCCAGCAGACCGCCGTCGACCCGGAAGGCGAAGGCGATCTGGCTGAAGCTCTGGAAGTTGATGGTCGCGGCCTGGTAGCCGTCGAAGGCGAGCCAGGCAAGACCGCCGCCGATGAGACCGCCGACCGCGGCGAGCAGCAGCGCCTCGACCAGCACCGAGAGCACCACCGGCCCGGAGCGGAAGCCGAGGGCGCGCAGGGTGGCGATCTCCCGTGTGCGGGCCGCGACCGCGGAGTACATCGTGTTGAGGGCGCCGAAGACGGCGCCGAGCCCCATCAGGGCGGCGACGAGCGAGCCGAGCCCGACGACGATGCCGCGCACCAGGGTCGACTGCTCGGCGTAGAAGTCGGCAGCCCGCACGACCTTGACGTTGAGCCGGGGATCAGTGGTCAGCGCGTCCTTGAACTGCTGGAACGCCGCCGGCGAGGCGAGCCGGGCGGAGACCGTCTGGTAGGAGTTGCCGCGGCGGTAGGCGCTCTGGACGACCGCCGCGTCGGCCCAGATCTCGCCCTCCGCGATGCCGCCGCCGGCCGCGAAGAGCCCGACCACCGGCCACTGCTCGCCGGCCACCTCGAGGCTCGAGCCGAGCTCGAGGCCGGCGAACTCGCGCGCCGCGCCGACCCCGACGACGACCTCGTTGAGCCCCCAGGCGACGGTGCGGCCCTCGACGATCTCGACTCGGGGGCGGGCCTCGAAGGCGGCCGGGGACACGCCGCGCAGCGGCACGTTGGCATCGCTCCCGGTGGAGCGCTTGGGCAGGTTGATGATGACGAACAGCTCGGGCGAGGCCACCGCGCCGCGCGCGGAGCGGGCGACGCCGGGCGCCTGGCTGATGATCTCCGCCTGGTCGCCGAGCAACAGGCTCATCATCTCCGAGTCCGAGCCGCCCCTGAGCACGATCACCTGGTCGTCGTCGGCCGAGCTGGAGACCATCACCCGGATGCCCTCGGCGATCGACAGCACGCCGACCAGCACCGCGACGACCCCGGCGATGCCGAGCACGGAGGTCAGAGCCGAGCCCGCCCTGGCCGGCAACGACTGAAGGCTGAACCGGGTGACCGAGACGACCTGCAGCAGCCAGTTGAGCATCGCCGTCACCTCCGGAGGGCGTCGGCGATGCGCAGCCGGCGCGCCTGCAGCGAGGGCAGGATGCCGGCCGCCAGCCCGACTGCGAGCACCAGCCCGGCGCCGAGGAACAGGTCCCGCATCGGCAGGAAGAAGATCGGCAGCGCTCCGCCGGTGGGGTCGCCCTTGACGGTGATCAGGAGCCAGGCCAGCCCGAGACCGAGGAAGCCGCCGACCGACGCCAGCAGGCACGACTCGGCGAGCACCAGCCCGAGCACCCCGCGGTCGGAGAAGCCGATCGCCTTGAGCACCGCGAGCTCGCCGATGCGCTCGCGGACGGTCTGGGCCATGGTGTTGCCGGCCACCAGCAGGATGGTGAAGAACACCGCCGCCAGGATTGCCGTGATGATCGCGGCGATGTTGCCGATCTGCTGGGCGAAGCCCTGGAGGAAGGCGCCCTCGGGCTCGGCCTTGGTCTCGTGGGGTGAGTTGGCGAACTCCCGGTCGATGGCCTCGGCGATCTCCGCCGCCCGCTCGGGCTCGGCGATGCGCACGTAGTACCAGCCGACCAGACCGTCGCCGAAGGCCCTCGCCTCCTGGAAGTGGTCGTAGCGGAAGAACAGCTGGCTGGTGTCGGTGCCCTTCTCGGCGCCCTCGTAGATGGCGACGAGGTCGAGCTCCCAGGTGCTCGAGCCGTCCTTCTTGGTCCAGATCGTCGCCTGGATCGGGATCCGGTCGCCGACCTCGAAACCGAAGCGGTCGGCGGTCACCCGGCCGACGATGGCGCCGGTCCGGGTGGTCAGGAAGGCCTGCCGCTCGTCGTCGTCGAGCAGGTACTCCGGAAACATCTCGAGGAAGGGCTCGGGCTCGACCGGGATCTGCGGGAAGAAGTTGGCGGGCTTCTGGTAGACGCCGCCGAACCAGGTGGCGTGGGCGACCAGGTCGACGCCGTCGACCCGCGCCATGCGCGGGCCGTAGCTCTCCGGCAGCAGCTGGATGATCGACACCTTGTGGCGGACCACCAGGCGGTCGAGACCGGCGACCTCCACGCCCTGGTTGAAGGCGACCCGGACGGCTGCGAGGAAGCCGAAGAGGACGAAGGCCACCGCGATCGACAGACCGGTGAGCACGGTGCGCAGCTTCCGCCGCCCGAGATTGGCGAAGACCAGCCGCAGGTACCTCACCGCAGTGGCTCCGCGGTGAGCCGGCCCTTGTCCAGGTACACCGTCCGGCGCGCCCGCTCGGCGGCGTGCGGGTCGTGGGTGACCATGACGATGGTCTTGCCCTGCTCGCGGTTCAAGGACTGCAGGATCTCCAGCACCTCGTCGCCCGCCCGGCGGTCGAGGTCGCCGGTGGGCTCGTCGCAGAGCAGCAGGGTCGGGTCGGTGACGATCGCCCGGGCGATGCCGACCCGCTGCTGCTCGCCGCCCGACAGCTGCCGGGGATAGTGCTTCGTGCGGTGGGACAGGCCAACCACGGCGAGTGCGGTCGCAACGTGCTCCCGCCTCTGGCGGGCCTTCAGGTGGGTCAGGAGCAGCGGCAGCTCGACGTTGCGCGCGGCGTTGAGCACCGGCAGCAGGTTGTAGAACTGGAAGACCAGCCCGACGTGGCGCGCCCGCCAGGCGGCCAGGCGGCGGTCGGGCAGGCGGTCGATGCGCTCGCCGGCCACCGTGACCGACCCGGCGCTGGGCCGGTCCAGGCCGCCGATCAGGTTGAGCAACGTCGACTTGCCCGAGCCGGAGGGACCCATCAGGGCGAGGAAGTCGCCCTGCGGGATCTCGAGGTCGAGACCGCCGAGGACGTGGATCTCCTCCGAACCGCGTCGGAAGACCTTGTCGACCTGGCGGAGCTCGACCAGCATGCCGTTGCCGTTCGTCATCGTGCGCGCTCCCTTACCCGAACGCCGTCCTCGAGCCCGGCCGGCCCGGCGACGACCACCCGCTCCCCGGCGTCCAGGCCGGCGAGCACCGTGGTCTCGTCGCCGCGGGTCGCCTCGACCGTCACCGCCCGCCGCTCGACCTGTCCCTCGGCGACCACCAGCACGAGGTCGACGCCCCCTTCGCCGCGGATCGCCGCCCGCGGCACCAGCACGGCCCGCGTCGACCGCGACGCCGCCTCAGCAGCCTCTTCGAAGGCGACCTTCACGCCCATGTCGGGCAGGATCCGCGGGTCGAGCTCGTCGAAGCCGATCCTCACCTGGACGGTCGCCCGCTGGCGGTCGGCGGTCGGAATGACGGCGATCACCCGCGCCGGAAGCCGCCACTCGGGATAGGCGTCCAGGGTCGCGGCGACGCGCTGACCGTCGACCACCCGGTTGATGTAGGCCTCGTTGACGTCGACCTCGATCTCCAGCGACGACATGTCGACGATGGTGCCGATGCCGGTGCGGGTGAAGC
>CAZKKP010000389.1:0-4340 GCA_964553295.1 uncultured Thermoanaerobaculia bacterium
CGGGTGGTTGCGTGTGACCGAGTTTGCGATCGCCTGCAGCATCATCGTCTTGCCGGTGCGTGGTGGTGCGACCAGGAGCCCCCGCTGACCCTTGCCGAGGGGTGTCACCAGGTCCATGATCCGAGAGGTCATGTTCTCGGGAACCTCGAGGACGATCCGCTCTTCCGGGTAGAGGGGCGTCAGGTTGTCGAAGTGGACCTTTTCCATGGCCACCTCGGGAGGCTCGAAGTTGACCGCCTCGACCTTGATGAGGGCGAAGTACCGCTCGCCCTCCTTGGGCGGCCGGATCTGTCCCGACACCGTGTCCCCGGTGTGCAGGTTGAAACGCCGGATCTGGGAGGGCGAGACGTAGATGTCGTCCGGACCCGGGAGGTAGTTGTACTCCGGCGCCCGCAGGAACCCGAAGCCCTCGGGCAGCACCTCCAGCACACCCTCGCCGAAGATCAGCCCCTCGCGCTCGGTCTGGCGCTGCAAGACGCGGAATATCAGGTCTTGGCGCCGCATGCCCGTGGGGTTCTCGACGCCCAGCCCGCGCGACGTCGCGACCAGGTCCTCGATGCTCATCTCCTTGAGCTGCTTGAGGTCGAGGCGACCGTTCTCGCCGAGGTCTGCCGTGGCCTGCTCGTACTCCTGGATCTCGTCGTCGAGGTCGAGCGGGATCACCACATGCTCTTCACTGGTCGTCTTCTTCTTGCGTCCCATGGGATGCTCCTCGGTTGTGCTCTCTCCAGCCGGAGAGCAGGGAGTCGATGCGGTCGAGCAGCTCCTTGCGGCCCTCGCCGGTGCGTACGCTGATCACCTGTGGCGGCTCGTCGAGCTTCAGCTCGGTCTGGACGCGCCGGCGCATCGTCTGACCGGCGCCGCGGCTGACCTTGTCGGCCTTGGTCAGGACCACGAGCCGAGCCCGACTGGCGCGGTGCAGCAGACGCTGGAGGTCGTGGTCGAGGGTGGTCGCGCCCTGGCGGATGTCGACCAGCGCGACCACACCGGCGAGGCGCGGCTCGTGCTCGAGGTAGCGCGACACCTCGCGCCCCCACTGCTCGCGGAGGGCCTTGCCGACCCGGGCGTAGCCGTACCCGGGCAGGTCGACGAAGAAGCACGCCCGGTTGACGAGGTAGTAGTTGAGGGTCCGGGTCTTGCCTGGGGCTTTCGCGACCCGGGCCAGGCTGCGTCGGAAGAGCCAGTTGAGCAGGCTCGACTTGCCGACATTCGAGCGGCCGGCGAAGGCGACATGGGGAAACCGCTCCCCGGGACGGTCCCGCGCCTTGAGGCCGGCGCCAGAGAAGGTCACGTCGCGGATCTCCATGCACCGGCCGATCAGTGCGCGAGCGAGCGGGAGTCGAAGTCACCGGCGGCCTCGGGACCGGGGGCGCCGACGAGCCCCGAGCGGTTGACCACCAGGGCGTGCTCGAGGACGCGGTCCATGTTCTCGACCAGGTGGAGCTGCATCTCCCGGCGAACCTCCTCGGGGATATCCTCGAGGTCCTTCTCGTTCTCGGCGGGGACGATCACCTCACGGATGCCGGCGCGATACGCGGCGAGGATCTTCTCCTTGAGGCCGCCGACCGGCAGCACCCGCCCACGCAGGGTGATCTCTCCGGTCATCGCGACGTCCACCCGAACCGGCGTTGCGGTGAACGCCGAGACCAGGGCCGTCGCCAGGGTGATTCCCGCCGACGGGCCGTCCTTGGGAATGGCGCCCTCCGGCACGTGGACGTGGACATCGGTCTTCTCGAAGACCTCGACGTCGATGCCGAGGTTCTCCGCCCGTGAACGCACGAACGACAGCGCCGCCCGTGCCGACTCCTGCATGACGTCGCCGAGCTGACCGGTGAGGGTGACCGCACCCTTGCCCCGCATCAGGGTGGCCTCGGTGAGCAGCAGCTCGCCACCGACCTGGGTCCAGGCGAGCCCGGACGCCGCACCGACCTCGGGCTGCTCCTCGGCCCTCTGGGTCCGGTAGCGAGGCTGGCCGAGGAGGTCGCGGACGAGCTCGGGGGTCACGGTGATCGGCGCGCGCCGTGAGGTCCGGTCCTTGAGCACCCGACGTGCCAGCTTGCGGCACACCGACGCGATCTCACGCTCCAGGTTGCGCACGCCAGCCTCGCGGGTGTAGCCCTCGATGAGCAGCATGACGGTGTCACGCGGCACATCGAGGTTGAAGCTCTTCAATCCGTGCTTCTCCCGCTGCCGGGGCACCAGAAACTGGCGGGCGATCTCGCGCTTCTCCTGGTGGGTGTAGCCCGAAAGCTGGATTACCTCCATGCGGTCGAGGAGGGCTGGCGGGATCGTGTGGGTCACGTTCGCGGTGCAGATGAAGAACACCTTCGAGAGGTCGTACTCGACGTCGAGGTAGTGGTCGTGGAAGGTGTGGTTCTGCTCGGGGTCCAGGACCTCGAGGAGGGCGCCGGCAGGATCGCCGCGGAAGTCGGCTGCCATCTTGTCGACCTCGTCGAGCAGCAGCACCGGGTTGACCGTTCCGGCCTTGCGCATCATCTGGATGATCTGCCCCGGAAAGGCGCCGATGTAGGTCCGGCGGTGGCCGCGGATCTCGGCCTCGTCGCGGACCCCGCCGAGAGACAGACGGACGAACTTGCGTCCGGTGGCGCGGGCGATCGACCGGGCCAGGGAGGTCTTGCCGACGCCCGGCGGGCCGGTGAAGCAGAGGATCGTGCCGGTGGTCTTCCGAACCAGCTGCCGGACCGCAAGGAACTCGAGGATGCGGTCTTTGACCTTCTCGAGACCGTAATGGTCGTCGTGCAGGACCTTCTCGGCCCGGGTGATGTCGCGGATCTCCCGGGAGGCCGCCCGCCACGGCACGGCGAGCAGCCAGTCGACGTAGTTCCGCGAGACTCCCGCCTCGGCCGACACCGGGGGCATCCCCTCGAGGCGGCGGATCTCGGTCTGCGCCTTCTCCCTCGCCTCGTCCGACATTCCAGACTCTTCGACCTTGCGCTTCAGCTCGGCGAGCTCCTCGGTGACGTCGGTCCGGCCGAGCTCCTCGTTGATCGCCTTGATCTTTTCGGACAGGTAGTACTCGCGCTGCGCCTTCTCCATCTGCTTCTTGACCCGCGAGGAGATCCGCCGGTCGATGTTGAGCTTCTCGATCTCGACGTCGATCAGGTCGTGGATCCGCTGCAGTCGGTCGAGAGGACGGAAGATCTCCAGCAGACGTTGCTTCTCGTTGGTTGCCTGCGACAGGTGAGCGGCGAGGATGTCGGCGAACTGGTCGGGGTCCTCGGTCTGGAGCGAGGCGAGCACCCCCTCCGCCGAGAGATGGTGGGACAGCTTCGCATACTCCTTGAACAGCTCTGTGAGCTGTTCCATGTAGCGGCTGACCTCGGGGCCGCGAACGACCTCCGCCCGGATCACCTGGACCTCGGCCATCACCACGGAACCCTCGGCGTGGAAGGCCACGGCACGGGCACGGGACAGCCCCTCGACCATGACCTTGATGTTGCCGGAGGCGAGTTGCAGATGCTGGACGACTCGCGCGGTGACGCCGACCGGGTAGACGTCGGTCGAGCCCGGCTCGTCGACCCTGGGGTCGCGCTGGGTGGCGAGGAAAAGCCGTCGGTCAGGCCGGGCGAGAGCTCGCTCGAGCGCCTCGACCGAGGGCTGCCGGCCAACGACGAACGGCGCCATCATGTGCGGGAACACCACCATGTCCCGCAGCGGGACGATGGGGAGCACCACGGAGTCGCGTGCTGTGGTCATGAGTCTCCAGTCGGAAGTGGCCGTCTCGAGGGCGCGGAAGGGCTGGGATGGTGGTGTGAGCGTTGTGACGCGGCGTTCGAGCCGCGCCCGGGTCAGACTAGCTCACCTTGCGGACCGCGGCTAACGGCGCCACGCGCCGGTCGACGACGTCCCGCGAGATCACGAGCTCCTTGATGTCGGGCGCCGAAGGCACCTGGTACATGATGTCCAGCATGAGCTCCTCGAGGATGATGCGCAGGCCGCGTGCCCCGACCTTGCGCTCGATGGCCTCGTCGGCGACAGCGTGCAGCGCGTCCTGGGTGAAGCTCAAGGCGACACCCTCGAAGGAGAGCACGGTCTCATACTGGCGGACCAGGCAGTTCCTGGGCTCGGTGAGGATCCGCACCAGGGCGTCGTGGTCGAGCTCGTGGAGGGTCGCGACGACGGGAATCCGGCCGACGAACTCGGGGATCATGCCGTAGCGGATCAGGTCCTCGGGATGGACCTGCTCGAGCAGCTCGCTCGAGCGCTGCTGGTTCCCCCCGAGGTCGACGTCGAAACCCATTCTCTTCTGGTTGAGCCGGTTGGCGATGACGTCCTCGAGCCCGACGAAGGCCCCACCGGAGATGAAGAGGATGATGGTG
>CAZKKP010000390.1:0-4326 GCA_964553295.1 uncultured Thermoanaerobaculia bacterium
TGAAATCCGACAACGAGCTCCGGGCGAGGATCGATCAGCTCGAGGCGCAGGTGGCGGCGCTGGAGGCGGCGCTGGAGGCTCGCTCCCGGCAGCTCGATGACATCGTCACGGTGGTGTGCCGGGACGACCTCGCCCTGGTCGCCGAGATCGTCGCCGGCAAGCCGGTCGACGCGGTACGCCTGGAGCGGCTCCGCCGCTACTACGCGCTGGACTGGCACATCGAGACCACCGCGTTTACCCGACGCGAGGTCGCAGAGGCCCTCGAGGAGCTGTGGGCCGACGCCCCCGCACGGCCCGAGGCCCTCGGAGAGGCGGAATGACCCGGCCGGCGACGGTCATCGTGCTCACCTGGAACGGCTGGGAGCTGACCCGGGCGTGCCTCGACTCGCTGCTGGCGACCGAGCTCGAGGACGCCACCGTGCTGGTCGTCGACAACGGCTCGACCGACGGCACCGTCGAGCGGCTCGCCGCGTATGACGGCGTCCGAGTGCTGCCCCTGCCTTCGAATCGCGGCTTCGTGAGGGGCAACAACGCCGGCATCGAGGCGGCCGAGCCGGGCTCGGACATCGTCCTGGTCAACAACGACATGGTCTTCACCCAGCGGGACTGGCTGAGCCGCCTCCGGCGCACCGCCGCCGAGCACCCCGGCGCCGGCATCGTCGGCTGCCGGCTGGCGCTGCCCGACGGGCGGCTGCTGCACGCCGGCACCTACATCCTGCCGGACACCATGTGGGGGCAGCAGATCGGCTCGAACGAGCGCGACCTCGGGCAGTACCCCGGGGTCCGCGAGGTCGAGGGGATCGTCTTCGCCTGCGCCCTGATCCGGCGCGAGGTGATCGACGCCGTCGGCGGGCTGTCGGAGGACTTCGAGTCCTACTTCGAGGACACCGACTACTGCCTCAGGGCGGCCCGGGCCGGCTTCGCCACCGTGGTCGACGGCGGCGTCACCCTGGTCCACGACGAGCACGGCTCGACCGCCGCCGCCGATGGCTTCCGCAGCCGGCTCTTCGAGACCAGCCGCAAGGTCTTCGCCGGAAAGTGGCGGGCCTCCCTCGAGGGACGCTACCGGCACGAGCTGCTCTGGCAGTCGATCATGAACTTCCCGACCGGCTACGCCTCGAGCTGCCGACAGCTCCTGACGGCCCTCGACGCCCAGGGAGTGCGAGCGGCCTACCGCTACGTCTACGGGCCCGGCTCGCCGTTCCCCGTGGCCGAGCCGGAGGACGCCGAGGACTACCGCCTCAACGTCATCCGCGGCCGCGCCGTGCCCCGCCGCCCGGAGGTCGCCGTGGTCTACGGCCAGGGCGACGTCTTCGCCAGCAACCGGGGCCGCCGCAGAATCGGCTTCACCATGCTCGAGGTGGACGGCTTCCCGGCCGAGTGGGTGCGCCAGGCCAACCGCATGGATGAGGTCTGGGTGCCCACCGGCTTCAACCGCGACGGCATGCTTCGCTCGGGGATGCGGCGGCCGGTCCACGTGGTCCCCCTCGGCGTCGACCCCGACTACTTCTCCCCGGCGATCGCCGGCCATCGCGACCCGAGCGGCGATTTCGTCTTCCTGGCCAACCTCGAGTGGGGCGAGCGCAAGGAGCCGACCCTGCTCATGAAGGCGTTCAACGACGTCTTCCGCGCCGACGAGCGGGTCAAGCTGGTGTGCAAGATCATGAACCGCGACCCCGGGGTCGACGTGTCGGCCGAGATCCGCCGGCTGCGGCTGGACCCCACCGGGGGCCGCCTGGTCTTCATGTTCAACGTCGAGCTGCCCTACTACCAGCTCGGCGCCCTCTACCGCTCCGCCGACTGCTTCGTCTCCGCCGGCCGCGGCGAGGGCTGGGACATGCCGCTGATGGAGGCCATGGCCTGCGGCCTGCCGACCATCGCCACCGACTGGGGCGCCCACACCGAGTTCGTGACCCCCCACAACAGCTACCCTCTCGCCATCCGCGGCACCGTCCCGGCCCGGGCCAAGTGCCCCTACTACGCCGGCTGGCGGTGGGCCGACCCCGACCCCGGCCACCTCCGCCACCTGCTCCGCCACGTCTTCGAGGCGCGCGAGGAGGCGGCCCGGATCGGCGCCGCCGCCGCCGAGGAGATGCGCACCCGCTGGACCTGGCGTGATGCCGCCCGGAGGATCGTCGAGCGGCTCGAGAAGGGTGGATGAACCATGCCGAACGGACGCCTTCTCGTCACGGGGTCCTCGGGCCTGATTGGCTCGGAGGTGTGCAGCTACTTCGCCGACGCCGGCTGGCGGGTCGACGGGGTGGACAACAACCAGCGGGCGGTCTTCTTCGGGCCCGAGGGGGACACCCGGTGGAACCAGCAGCGGCTGGAGCGGGAGCTCGAGAGCTTCACCCACCACGAGCTCGACATCCGCGACCGGCAGGGGGTGCTCGACCTGGTCGGCCGGCTGAAGCCCCACGCCGTGGTCCACGCCGCCGCCCAGCCCTCCCATGACCGGGCGGCGGCGATCCCGTTCGACGACTTCGACACCAACGCCGTCGGCACCCTCAACCTCCTCGAGGCGGTGCGCCGGGCCTGCCCGGAGTCGCCCTTCGTCTACCTGTCCACCAACAAGGTCTACGGCGACGCCCCCAACTCGATCCCCCTGGTCGAGCTCGAGACGCGTTGGGACTACGCCGATTCCGCCTACGCCGAGGGCATCCCCGAGTCGTTCCCGATCGACCAGTCCAAGCACTCCCTGTTCGGCGCCTCCAAGGTGGCCGGCGACGTCATGGTCCAGGAGTACGGCCGCTACTTCGACATCCCGAGCTGCTGCCTGCGCGGCGGCTGCCTGACCGGCCCCAACCACTCCGGCGTCGAGCTGCACGGCTTCCTCAGCTACCTCGTCCGCTGCAACCTCGAGGACCGCGAGTACACGGTGTACGGCTACAAGGGCAAGCAGGTCCGGGACAACATCCACTCGGTCGACGTCGCCCGCTTCATCGAGGCCTTCCTTCGAGCGCCCAGGGTTGCCGAGGTCTACAACCTGGGCGGCGGCAAGGGCAACTCGTGCTCGATCCTCGAGGCCTTCCGCAGGGTCGAGGAGATCACCGGCCGGCCCCAGCGCTTCCGCTACGTCGACGCCAACCGCATCGGCGACCACATCTGCTACTACAGCGACCTGTCCAAGATGCGGCGCCACTACCCGGGCTGGGACATCCGCGTCACCCTCGACGAGATCCTGCGCCAGATCGCCGACTCGTGGTCCGGCAGGGTGGGATCAGCGGCCTGATGAGGGTCCTGGTCACCGGCGCCTGCGGCTTCGTCGGCAGCGAGCTGGCCGCCGGCCTGCTGGAGCACCTCGAGGGCCTCGAAATCGTCGGCCTCGACAACCTGTCGCGGCCCGGCAGCCCGGTGAATCTCCCCCGGCTGCGCCGGCTCGGCGTGCGGCTGGTGCACGGCGACGTCCGCGCGCCGGAGGACCTCGAGACCCTGCCGGCGGTCGACTGGGTGGTCGACGCGGCCGCCAACCCGAGCGTGCTGGCCGGGGTCGACGGCCTCGCCTCGAGCCGCCAGGTGGTGGCCCACAACCTCGGCGGCACCCTCAACCTGCTCGAGCTGTGCCGCCGCCACGGCGCCGGCTTCCTGCTCGTCAGCACCAGCCGGGTCTACTCGATCGCCGCCCTCGCCGGGCTGCCCGTGACGGAGCACGACGGCGGCTTCCGGCTCGACGTCGCGCGGGCGAGGGTCGCCGGAGTGTCCGCCGACGGGATCTCCGAGGCTTTCCCGACCACCCCGCCGGTCTCCCTCTACGGCGCCTCGAAGCTCGCCTCGGAGGTCATGGCGCTGGAGTACGGCGCCGCCTTCGGCTTCCCGGTCTGGGTCGACCGCTGCGGCGTGCTCGCCGGCGCCGGCCAGTTCGGCCGCGCCGATCAGGGGATCTTCGCCTTCTGGCTGAACTCCTTCCTGCGCAACCGGCCACTCACCTACATCGGCTTCGGTGGCGCCGGATGGCAGACCCGGGACGCCTTCCACCCCCGCGACCTGGTCCCACTGCTGACCGCCCAGATGGCGGCGCCGCTGGCAGACCCCCGTCCCCGGGTGCTCAACCTCGGCGGCGGCCCGGACAACGCGATGTCCCTGGCCCAGCTCAGCGCCTGGTGCGCCGACCGCTGGGGCGCCCGCGAGGTCGCCTCGGTGGCCGGGACCCGGACCTTCGACGTGCCCTGGGTGGTCATGGACTCCCGGCGTGCCGCCGACGACTGGGGATGGCGGGTTGCGACCCCTCTTGCGACCATCCTCGAGGAGATCGCCCGACATGGCGAAGCCCATCCCGACTGGCTCGACATCTCCCGCCCCCGCTGAGGCCGCCGGCGCCGCCCGCCC
>CAZKKP010000391.1:0-919 GCA_964553295.1 uncultured Thermoanaerobaculia bacterium
TGGGTCGAAGCCGAGCAGCGGATCGTCATCGACGGTCGGATCCCGGTCAACACCTCGGGCGGCCTCAAGGCCAAAGGGCACCCGGTCGGCGCCACCGGCGTCGCCCAGGTCGTCGAGATCACGAGCCAGCTCCGCGGCGAGGCCGGCGAACGGCAGGTGGCCGGCGCCCGCATCGGCATGGCCCAGAACATGGGTGGCTCCGGCGGCAGCTCGGTGGTCCACATCCTGGAGGTGGAGTGATGTTCTCCCCGGCACGTGCCTGGCGTGAGTATCCCCAGCGCTACCGCCTCGAGGCGGCGCGCTGCGACGACTGCGGCAAGGTGCTCTACCCGCCGCGGGTGATCTGCCCGGAGTGCCGCGGCCGGTCGTTCACGACGGTCGTCCTGCCACGCACCGGCAAGGTGGTGACCGGCACCGTGGTCCGGGTTCCCCCGGCCGGCTTTGCCGAGCAGTCGCCGCTGCCGATCGCCCTGGTCGAGCTGTCCAACGGCGTCCGCCTCATGGTCCAGATCGGCGACCTCGCCGATCCCACCGAGCTGGTGGACGGGCTCGAGGTGCGACTCGAGTTCCGCCGGATCTCGTCGGACGGCGAGGCCGGGGTGATCTTCTACGGCCACAAGGCCGTCACGAGCTGAGCGGCGCCGGGGACCGGAGCCGCGTCACCGCCGGCGCACGGGACCGAGCCTCAGGGGACGGGGGGCAGGGGCTGCTCGCGAGCCCTGAGTACCCCTCGCCACAAGTGCGCTGGCAGTCGGGCGCCGCTGCATCCCGCCTGCCGGTGCTTCGTTCCCTCGACCTACGGCAAGGGTACGCCTCGGTCACGAAGCACCGGCAGCCGGGCGCATCGCCACCCTCGGTGCGTGACCGTACTCATGGCGAGGGGTACTCAGCGGGTCGGGTGCCCAACGGCAACCCGTGC
>CAZKKP010000391.1:929-4296 GCA_964553295.1 uncultured Thermoanaerobaculia bacterium
TAGCCCTCCCAGCCGTCCGCGACCTTCTCCTCGTCGATCAGGGTCCGCTGCTGGATCCGGCCGTCGCGGATCCACTGCCAGGTGCGGCAGCGGAAGCGGCCGCAGTCGCTGATCTGGATCATCTCGTAGAGGTGGAGCCCGGGCTCGCCGCGGCGCTCCCAGTAGAGCATGACCGTGCGCCGGAACGCGTCCAGGTCGACCTCCGCGGCCCAGCCGGTGATCAGCTCGGTGTCGAACCAGACCCTCCCGTCGCGGAAAGTGGCGGGGAAGTCCCGGATCTCGACCCGTCCGTCCGGCCACGTGTAGTGGTTGGTCTGGTGGTAGGGATATGGCCCCGACGTCGGAAACCGACAGACCAGCCTGGACCGGTGCTCGTCCACCCTCCTGCCGGCGCCGTCGAAGGTCCGGTACCAGCCGTCCCACACACCCTCGTGCCGCGCCAGGACCGGCATCGCCTGCTTGATCTCGATCATGGTCTCCCCCGGATGGGCCGTCTCCTGACGCATACTACCCTGGGCGAAAGGGCGCAGGCAGCCCAAACACCCGCCTCCAACTTCCGCGTGCGACGTCGGCCGGGCGACCGGTCGGGCTCACGCACGATCTGGGGCACGAGATGGCGGTACCGGACCGCCTGGAAGAGGTCTGTAATCTCGCGAAAGTGCTGATTCCCGATGCCGATCTCCAGATCGTCCGGGAGCCTTCGCCCAGGGGCGAAGGGCGGCGAGCCCCGGCGGTCCGGCGTCCGGTTGGCCTACCATGAGGGGCATGACGGCGCGTCTCGCGGTGTGCGCTGTGCTGGTCGCGGCAGTCGCCGCGGCCTTCGGCTGCCCTTCTCGCACGACCGGGCCGGCCACCATCCTCTACTTCAACGACGCCCACGAGCTGCTGCCCGTCGAGGATGAGCTCGGCGAACGGGGCGGAGTGGCGCGGCTGAAGACGGTGCTCGACGGGCTGCGCCGGTCCGCGCCGGCCAGCGCCGTGGTCTTCGGCGGCGACCTCGCCGGCGGCACGCTCTTCGGCGGCCTCTACCGGGGCCGGCCGATGGTCGAGGCGTTCAACGTGATCGGCCTCGACCTGGCGAGCTTCGGCCAGCACGACTTCGACTTCGGCGCCGCCCACACCGAGGAGCTGATCCGCCAGTCGAGCTTCCCGTGGATCACCTCCAACCTGGTCGACCGCGGGGGCCGCCCCTTCGCCGGGCTCCCCACCACCGCGATCCTCTCGCTCGGGGGCCTGCGCGTCGGCTTCGTCGGCCTCACCGACGCCATGGAGACCACCACCCCTGAGGACCTGGTCCTCCAGCGCGACCTGGTGGAGGCCGCACGGGAGGCACTCGCCGCCCTCGAGGCGGAGCAGGTGGACGCCGTGGTCGCGCTCACCCAGGCGAGCCCGGCGGTGAACGAACGCCTGCTGGACGAGCTGCCGCGGATCGACGCCGTTCTGACCGAGGAGGAGGTCGAGAACCGCTCCGTCGTCCGGTTCGTCGGCGCACGGCCGATCGCTGCGCCGTGCGGCAACCTGGGCTCCGTCGTGCGCCTGACACTGGTCAGGTCGGGGTCGGGCGTCGCCGCCTCGGTCGCGGTGACGCCGGTCGGCCCCGGCGTCCCGGGCGACCCGGCCCTGGCCGCCATGGAGCAGGAGTATCGCGAGCGTATGGAGCGCGAGCTCGGCGAGGTCGTCGCGGTCAGCGCCGCTCCCCTCGATGCCGGCATCCCCGGCGACCACGCGACCCGCTGGCGCGAGACCGCCATCGGCAACCTCATCGCCGACGCCTACCGCGAGCTGCTCGGGGCAGACATCGGGCTCGTCAACGGCGGCGGGATCCGGGCGGGCCTGCCGGCGGGGCCATGGCGCCTCTGCGACCTGCACGCGGTGCTGCCCTTCGCCAACCGCGTCGTCCTCCTCGAACTCACCGGCGCGCAGCTCGCGGAGGCCCTCGAGCACGGCCTGTCGCGGATCGACGAGCTCGGCGGAGGATTCCTACAGGTCTCCGGCCTCGAGTACTCGTTCGACCGCTCCCGGCCCGTGGGCGCCCGGCTGGTGGAGGTGCGCCTCGAGGGGACACCGCTGGGCCCCGACCGGGTGCTCTCGGTGGCGCTCCCCAGCCACCTCGCGGCCGGCGGCGACGGCTTCGACATCCTCAGCCACGTCCGCCCTCTGGTCGCCCCGCCGGAAGCCCCACTCGACGTCGACGTCCTCGTCGGTCACGTCCGCGGGCTCACCCGGCGCGGCCCGCTCCAGCTCCGCGCGAGCGGCCGGATCGAGGAGGTCCCGTAGACCGGGGCTGCCCGAGATGCCGGTGGGACGTCGGCGCTCCGCCAGCCGGTCGTCTGGCGACCGTGCAGGAGCCCCCGGGGCAGGGGGTCCCTTCGGCCGGCGTGTTTGGCTGCGGGGCGGGCGGCCGGGCTGGCTCATGGGCAGAGTGCAGTAGGGCGGTCGAGCGGTATGGGCGCAGGGGCTGCCGAGTCCATGCCGGGCGTCACAACCTCACGATCCGCGGGAGATCGGCACTGACCGAGGTGGCGGTCGTCGCCACACAAGCCGAGGGTCTTCATCGACTCGTGGCTGTTGTGAGGTCGTGATACCTGGCGCGCCAGAGGTCTTTCGCGAGGCTCTCGAAGCGGACGGCGACCGGCAGGAAGAGCTCGACGACCGCGGCGTTGGTGGTGGCGTGGGAGCTCGCGGCGACGGTGGTGAAGCCGCCGCCGCCAGCGAGCGCCAGCGGGACCAGGAGCTGGTCGGCGAGATGGACGTCGACGGCGGCCCCCGAGCGCAGCACGCCCTTCGCCTCCCGCGCCGCGGCGCCGGCGACCTGCTCGGCGGGCACACCGCGGGCGCCGAAGCCGGCGATCACGACGGCGTGGCCGGCGAAGCCGAGCTCGAGGGCGAGGGCGTTGCCGGGGCCGGCGGCCTCGACCTCGCGGATCTCCACCGCGACCTGCTCGAAGCCGGGCCGCCGTCGGACCTCGGCGACCTCGCGCTCGGCGACGTGGCGCGGCAGCCGCGACAGCCAGACCGTCAGGCGCATGGACTCGACGGCGCCGCGATCGACGAGCTCGAGAGGTGCGAGGCGCGCCGGGCCCGCGACCTCGAGCCGGTAGACGCCGCCGCCGGCAGGCTCGAATCCCGGGCGGACCATGGTCAGCTCGATCGTCGCGCCCATCCGGCGAAGCAGCGGCAGCAGCGCCCGGTCGAGCACCTCGAAGGGCGGCGCCGCGCGATTGTGGGTGCCTCCGACGACCTCGAGCACGCTTCGCCCGGAGGCCGCGAGGAGCCCCGGCAGCACCGCCTGCACCACCAGCCCGGCACTGCCCGCGGAGCCGATGTCGAAGGCGTACCGGCCGGCGGCGAGGCCCTGCGGCTCGAA
>CAZKKP010000392.1:0-4286 GCA_964553295.1 uncultured Thermoanaerobaculia bacterium
CCCCGACGACGACGTCTCGAGCGGGCTGTCGCCCTACCTCCACTTCGGCCACGTCTCGGCGCACGAGGTCTTTCTCCGCGTGATGACCCGCGAGGGCTGGAGCCCGGAGGACGTCGCGCCGCCCGCCGACGGCCGCCGCGCCGGCTGGTGGGGGGTCGGCGCCGACGCCGAGGGCTTCCTCGACCAGCTCGTCACCTGGCGCGAGCTGGGCTTCGTCTTCTGCCACCACCGCGCCGACCACGACCGCCTGTCGTCCCTTCCTGATTGGGCCCGCCGGACGCTGGCCGAGCACGCCTCGGACGACCGCGAGCATCTCTACGACTGCGATGCCTTCGCCGCGGCAGCGACCCACGACCCGCTGTGGAACGCCGCCCAGCGTCAGCTCGTCCGCGAGGGGCGGATGCACAACTACCTGCGCATGCTCTGGGGCAAGAAGATCCTCGAGTGGACCCCCGCCCCGGAGACCGCGCTGGCGGTGATGGTCGAGCTCAACAACCGCTACGCCCTCGACGGCCGCGACCCCAACTCGTACTCCGGGATCTTCTGGGTGCTCGGTCGCCACGACCGACCCTGGGGGCCGGAGCGGCCGGTCTTCGGCACGGTGCGCTACATGTCGTCCGCCAACACCGCGCGCAAGGCGCCGGTGAACGAGTACCTGAGGAGGTACGGCCCATGAAGGTGCTGGTGACGGGTGCGACCGGCTACGTCGGCGGTCGCCTGGTGCCACGGCTGCTGGACGCCGGCCACGCGGTGCGGGTGATGGTGCGCGACCCACGGCGGATCGCCGGCCGGCCGTGGGCCGCCGCGGTCGAGACCGTGGCCGCGGACGTCGAGCAGCCGGCGACGCTGCCCGCCGCCCTGGCCGGCATCGACGCCGCCTACTACCTGGTCCACCTCATGGGCTCCGGTGGCGACTTCCCCGCGCGCGACCGAGCCGCCGCCGTCGCCTTCGCCGGGGCCGCGGTCGGCGCCGGTCTCGGTCGGCTGATCTACCGCGGCGGCGACGAAGAAGGTGAAGCAGATCGTCTACCTCGGCGGGCTGCTGCCGGCCGGAGACGGGATCTCCCCCCACCTGGCGAGCCGGGCCGAGGTCGGCGAGATCCTGCGCGCCAGGGTGCCGACGCTGGAGTTCCGCGCCGGACCGGTGATCGGCTCCGGCTCGGCCTCCTTCGAGATGGTCCGCTACCTCACCGAGCGTCTGCCGGCGATGATCGCGCCGCGCTGGATCGGAAATCCAGTGCAGCCGATCGCGGTGCGCGACGTGCTCGCCTACCTGCTGCTCGCCCTCGAGCAGGGCGAGCCCGGAGTCTACGACGTCGGCACAGAGCCACTCACCTTCAAGGGCATGATGCTCGAGTTCGCGGCCGTGCGGGGCCTGAAGAGGATCATCGTGCCGGTGCCGGTGCTGGCGCCGCGGCTCGCCGCCCTGTGGGTCGGCCTGGTCACGCCGATCACCAACCGGCTGGCGGTGCCCCTCATCGAGGGAGTCATCCACCCGGTGCTCGCCGACACCTCGAAGGCGCGCGCGACCTTCCCCTCCGTGGTGCCGACGAGCTACCGCGAGGCGGTGCGCCGGGCGCTGGAGAGCACCGAGGCCCGTAACGTCGCGACCCGCTGGAGCGGCGCCCTCGGCGACGCCCCGGCATTCGAGCTGACCCAGCAGGAGGGCATGATCCGCGAGGTCCGCGGCCATCTCTGCGACGCCTCCCTCGAGCAGGTCTGGGCCGAGGTCAGCTCGCTGGGCGGCGAGCGCGGCTGGCCGGCCTGGGACTGGGCCTGGGAGCTGCGCGGCTTCCTCGACCAGCTCGTCGGCGGGCCCGGCCTGCGCCGCGGCCGCCGCCACCCGGAGGAGCTGCTGGCCGGCGACGCCGTCGACTTCTGGCGGGTGGAGGCGTTCGAGCCGCCGCGGCTGCTCCGGCTGCGCGCCGAGATGAAGGTCCCGGGCCGCGCCTGGCTGCAGTACGAGGCGGTGCCCGAGGACGGCCGAACGCGGATCGTCCAGACCGCGCTCTTCGAGCCCAAGGGTCTGTCGGGCCAGCTCTACTGGAACCTGCTCTACCCGGTCCACCGCTTCATCTTCTCGGCCATGGTCCGCGGCGTCGCCTGCGCCGCCGAGCGGCGCAACGTCGCGCAGCGAACCGGTGCAGGACCCCCGACCCCTGACCCCTGACCCCTGGCGCCCGCCGCCTGCCCCCCGACCCCGGATCCTCTCGCGCCTTTTAGGCTCGACGACGCCGACTCGCGACGATCGCCGTGATGCACTTCTCTCGATCGTATTCTAGAAAAAATTTTGACTTCAAGCTGGAATACCTGAAGAATATCTTGACGTTACCTTGATCGTGCGGGAGAGATGCCCGTAACACCACGAAGGATCGGGAGGTCCCCATGAAGAAGCTGATGTCCGGTGCCCTCATCGCGGCCGTCGCGCTGCTCGTCGTACCCACGGCTCAGGCCGGCAACTGCGCCTCCGGCGCGAAGGCCATGCAGGCGTCCAACACCATCGTCGACACCGCCGTGAGCGCCGGCTCGTTCACCACCCTGGTCGCCGCCGTCAAGGCCGCCGGCCTCGTCGAGACCCTGATGTCCGAAGGTCCGTTCACCGTCTTCGCACCGACTGACGACGCCTTCGCCAAGCTGCCGGCCGGCACCGTCGAGGCGCTGCTCGCCGACCCCGACCAGCTCCGCCAGATCCTGCTCTACCACGTCGTCCCCGGCAAGGTCTCCTCGACCGAGGTGGTGAAGCTGACCTCGGCGACCACCGCCCAGGGTTCCGACGTCAAGATCTCCGTCTCCAAGGGCGCCGTGAAGGTCAACGACGCCACCGTCACCGCCACAGACATTCAGACCTCGAACGGCCTGATCCACGTCATCGACACGGTGATCCTGCCGACCAGCTGAAGCGCCAACCCACTCCCCCCCCATCCTCCGAAGTCGGAGGCAGGCCCGCCGCACCACGGCGGGCCGTTCTTCGTGGGTCCACACCCATCGTGCGTCGGCCGTCTGCTCACCACAGAGGCACAGCGCTCGCCGTGCGGTGAGAAGCCTCAATTCAGTTGCGACGAAGTACCAATTCGGCGCGTGGGGTGGCATAATCAGAGGGTGTGCTGAGACAGCGGCGAGCGGGCGGGGATCCCTCGACCCCGATCCCGCGGTGCGCCCAAGGAGCCCCACGGTGTCCACCTCCTCGTCGACGACCTCATCTCTGAACCCTGACTCGTTGGCGGCGAGCCCCGATTACGTCGCCGAGCGATACGCCGACTTCCGGCGCGACCCATCCTCGGTCTCGGGCGAGTGGCGGGCCTTCTTCGCCGGCTTCGAGCTCGCCGCCGGGAGCGCCGGCATCGCCCAGTCGGAGGCCGCCCAGTCGAAGGTGGCGAGCCTGATCTTCGGCTACCGGTCGCTCGGTCACCTGATGGCCCACACCGACCCGCTGAGTGGCGAGCCCCTGCCGGAGCCGGAGCTCGCGCTGGAGTCCTTCGGCCTGTCAGAGACCGACCTCGGGAAGGCGTTCGACACCGGCCACCTCGGCGGCGTGGCGCAGCGGCTCACCCTGGCCGAGATCCTCCAGGTGCTGCGCGACACCTACTGCCGCTCGATCGGCGTCGAGTACCTGCACATCCAGGACCGAGGCATCCGAAGGTGGTTCCAGCAGCAGATGGAGCCGGTGCGCAACCGCCCCGAGGCCAGCCGCGAGAAGAAGCTCCGCCTCCTCGGCCAGCTGATCGACTCCGAGCTCTTCGAGAGCTTCGTCCACAGCCGCTACCAGGGCCAGAAGCGCTTCTCCCTGGAGGGCGCCGAGTCCCTGATCCCGGCCCTCCACCAGCTCGTCGAGACCGCCGCGGACACCGGAGTCGAGGAGATCGTGATCGGCATGGCGCACCGCGGCCGCCTCAATGTCCTCGCCAACATCCTGCGCAAACCCTACGAGCTCATCTTCCACGAATTCGAGGACAACCTACCGAACGCCACCGACAGCGGCGGGGACGTCAAGTACCACCGTGGCTACGCCTCCGACTACCCGACCCTCGGCGGCGCCGTGGTCCACCTCAGCCTGACCGCCAACCCGAGCCACCTCGAGGCCGTCAACCCGGTGGTCGAGGGCCGCGCCCGGGCCAAGCAGCGGCGTCGCGGCGACATGGTCGAACGCCGCCGGGTGGTGCCGGTGCTGATCCACGGCGACGCCGCCTTCGCCGGCCAGGGCCTCGTCGCGGAGACCCTCAACCTGTCTCAGCTCAAAGGCTACCGCACCGGCGGCACGGTCCACCTGATCGTCAACAACCAGATCG
>CAZKKP010000393.1:0-4266 GCA_964553295.1 uncultured Thermoanaerobaculia bacterium
GGTGTCGCCGAGGGTGACCTGGCGCTCCTCCATCGCCTCGAGCAGGGCGGACTGCACCTTGGCCGGCGCCCGGTTGATCTCGTCGGCGAGCACCAGGTTGGCGAAGACCGGACCCCGCCGGGGCACGAACTGCGAGGTCCTCGGGTCGAAGACCAGGGTGCCGGTGACGTCGGCGGGGAGCAGGTCGGGGGTGAACTGGAGGCGCTGGAAGCTGCCGCCGAGGACCCCGGCCAGAGTGCGCACGGTCAGGGTCTTGGCGAGACCCGGCACGCCCTCCAGCAGCACGTGACCGCGGCACAACAGGGCGACCAGCAACGACTCCACCAGGCGCTCCTGGCCGATCACCACCTCGGCGACCGCGCGCTGGATCTCGCCCAGCCGAGCAGCCGCACGATCCACCTGACTCTCCACGGCTTTCACGTCCATGCATCCCCCACCGGCCAGCAGGCCACGGATCCATAAGGCAAGGATCGTGCCCGAGGCGACGCACCGAGGTCCGGTCGCCACCGCGTCGATTCGACCCGGTCGGCTCCAGATCGGCACGTCTCCGCCTCGACCGGCACTCCCGGCTACAATAGCCGGGTGGCGGTCGACACCATTGGACGCTACGAGCTGCTGCGGGTGCTCGGGCGTGGCGCGATGGGAATCGTGTACGCCGCCCGGGACCCGATCATCGACCGCCAGGTGGCGCTCAAGACCCTCCGACTCGACCTCGACGCCGACCAGACCGCGGAGTTTCGCGAGCGCTTCCTCCGCGAGGCCCGGGCCGCCGGCCGACTCAACCACCCGAACATCGTCTCGGTCCATGACGTCGGCGAGGACCCGGCGACCGGCCTGGCGTACATCGCCATGGAGTTCGTCGAGGGACGGGACCTCAAGCAGCTGCTCGCCTCCGGCCACCGCTTCCGGCCGTCGGAGGCCGCCCGCATCGTCGCCGAGGTCGCGACGGCCCTCGACTACGCCCACCAGATGAAGGTGGTGCATCGTGACGTCAAGCCCGCCAACATCATCCTCACCCGCGACGGCACGGCCAAGATCACCGACTTCGGCGTCGCTCGGCTGGAGTCCTCCAACCTGACCGTCGAGGGGCAGTTCATCGGCACCCCCAACTTCATGTCCCCCGAGCAGATCACCGGCCGCCCGGTGGACGGGCGGTCAGACCTGTTCTCCCTCGGAGTGGTGCTCTTTTTCCTGCTCACCGGGCAGCGCCCCTTCACCGGCGAGTCGATGCACGAGGTCACGCTGCGCATCGTCCAGGCGCAGTGCCCGATCCCCTCGACCGTCGACTTGACCCTGCCCCCGGCTTTCAACCCGATCCTCCTCAGGGCCCTCGAGAAGTCCCCCGAGAAGCGATTCCAGAGCGGCGCCGAGCTCGCCGCGGTGCTCGCCGCGGTGGCGCGCTCGCTCACCGAGCGGCGCCCGGACGACGACGCCCGGACGGCGATCCACCGACCCGCCGGCGAGCCGCCGAAGACGGCGGAGGCCGAGCCGGCGAGCCCGACGACGACGCCCCTGCAGGAGGCGCCGCGCCGCCTGACCCTGCCCCCGATCCTGCGCCGCGAGGTGCGCACCGTGTGGTGTGTGGCGATCGTCGGCGGCCTGTCGCTGGCGGTCGTCGGCCTGCTGACGACCCTTCACCTGCTCGCCGACGACGGTCCCTTCCCGGCGCCGTCGGCCGGCGCCGCCCGGGCCGCCCACCTCGCCGCCGCCGAGCTCCAGGCCGCCAGAAGCGAGCTCGAGCGCGACCGGCCGCAGCAGGCTCGCCAGCACCTCGAACGGGTCCTCGACCACTCCCCAGGGTCGCCGGCGGCGCGGCGGATGCTGGCCGAGGCGGACGCCCGCATGGAAAGGCTCCGCTCGGGCGAGGAGGCCCGCGCCCGGGCTCAGGCGCTGGTCGCCACGGGGCGCGACGACTACCGCGCCGGCCGTTTCGCCAGGGCGGTGGAGAGCTTCGAGGCCGCCCTCGAGCTCGACCCCGGGCACGAGCTGGCGGCCAGCTTCCTCGAGCTCGCCCGGGAGCGGCGCCGCGCCGAGGCCCGCCCGCGAAGCGGACCGCAGCCCCAGGCGCCGCGGACCGCGCCGCCTCCAGGAGCGGCCGACGAGGCGGGCCGCACCGTTGCGCCCGCCGGCACCGCCCGCATCACGGTGACCTTCAACTCGCCGCTCAACGCCGGCTCGATCGTCATCACCCAGGACGCCGAGGTGCTGGCCCAGATCCCCTTCGACTTCACCCGCAAGGGCGCCCTCGGCATCAAGCGGCGCGGCACCGGGCTGGTCCAGCGGGTGATCCAGACCTCCTCCGGCGAGCACCGCATCGGCGTCGAGCTACACGACGCCGAGCGGGGTGTGGTCGGCCGCGCCGTCCTGGACCGCCGTTTCGCTGCGGGCAGCGAGTGGACTCTGCGCATCGACCAGCCCTCGGCCACGGCCGAGCCCGGCTTCTTCCTGGTCGCCACCCGCCGATGAGCCTCCGCCGCCTCCACCTGGCGACCTCCTGGGGCGAGCTCCTCGTGGTCGGCGGCTCGCGCGCCGGCGAGGGCACCCTCATCCTGCTGCCCCAGCTCCGGCTCGCCCTCGACCCCGGTCGTCCGCACCGCAACCTGCCGGCGATGTCGACCGTGACGATCAGCCACGGCCACATGGACCACCTCGCCGGTCTCGGCTACTGGGCCGGGCAGCGGGCCCTCGGCTCGATGGGTGCGGCGGTGGTCCTGGCGCCGCGGGCCATCGCCGCCGACCTCGCGACCCTGCTCGAGGTCCACGCCCGGCTCGAGGGCGGCCAGCCCTACGCGGTCGAGGTCGTGGGCGTCGCCGACGGCGACGTCCGACCGCTGCGCCGCGACCTCGAGCTCGAGTTCTTCGCCACCGACCACTGGGTGCCGACGCTCGGCGCGCAGCTGCACTGGACCACCCACCGGCTGCGCCCCGAGCTGGACGGCCTGACGAGCGGCGAGATCGCCGGCCGGCGAGCGGCCGGCGAGGCGGTGACCGTCGCCCGCCGGCTGCCGCTGCTCGCCTACTGCGCCGACAGTGGTGCTGGCCTGCTGCGCGATCGGCCGGAGGTGCTCGCCTCGGAGGTGGTGCTGCTCGAGTGCTCGTTCTTCAAGATTGCGGACCGCTCGCGGGCGACGACCTACGGGCACCTCCACCTGGCCGACCTCCTCGACCACATCGCGGACCTGCGCTGCCGCCACCTCGTCCTGCTGCACGCCTCGCGGCGCCACCGGCTGCGCGAGGTCGAGGAGCTCCTCGAGCGCGAACTCGAGCCGCGGCTCGGCGGCCGGCTCCACCACCTGGTCCTCGACTGGGACTGAGCCGTGCCCTCGGACCCGCCGCCCCGAGACGCCGGGTCGCCCCTCGCCCCGGGCGACCGGCTCGGCCGCTACCGGCTCGAGCGGCGCCTCGGCGCCGGCGGCATGGGCGAGGTCTGGCAGGCGGTCGACGACCATCTCGGCCGGCGGGTCGCCCTCAAGCTGCTCCAGGCCCGGCACACCGCTTCGGAGGCGCACCTCGAGCGGCTGCGGCGCGAGGCCCGGGCGCTGGCCGCCCTCGACCACCCCAACATCTCGCGCCTCCTCGAGATCCTCGAGGTCGACGGGCGGCTCGGCCTGGTCCTCGAGCTGGTCGAGGGCCGATCGCTGGCCACCCGCCTGCTCGAGGGGCCGCTGCCCGAAGTGGAGGTCGTCGCCGTCGGGCGCCAGGTCGCGGCCGCCCTCGAGGCCGCGCACGGCCGACAGGTCGTGCACCGGGACCTCAAGGCCGAGAACGTGGTCGCCTCCCCGGACGGCCGGGTCGTGGTGCTCGACTTCGGGCTGGTCAAGCGCTTCGACCCGGACCGCAGCGACGACAGCCTGACCGCGGACGGCGTCGTCATGGGTACCAGCCGCGCGATGTCCCCCGAGCAGGCGCGCGGCCTGCCGGTGGAGGCGGCGTCGGACCTGTTCGCCGTGGGCAGCCTGCTCTACGAGCTGGCGACCGGGCGCCACCCCTTCCAGGCAGGCACCCCGCTGGACACCATGGACCGGGTGGTCAACCACCGACCGCCCGGCGTGCGGTCGTTCCGCCCGGAGCTGTCGCCCGGACTCGAGGGGCTCATCGCGAGCCTGCTCGAGAAGTCCCCCGAGGACCGGCCGGCGAGCGCGGCCCTCCTCGGCCGACGGCTGGACGAGCTCGCCCGACCGGACCTGCCCCTGGCGGCGGCGATCGGCGACGGGCCGACCGCGACCTTCGACGTGCTCGCCGGCGCCCGGCCGACCGCCGGCCGCC
>CAZKKP010000394.1:0-567 GCA_964553295.1 uncultured Thermoanaerobaculia bacterium
GAGGGCGCCATAGGCGAGCAACCGGCCGCCGCTGTAGACCGCGTGGGCGGCCAGCCGGCCGGCGCCGCGGGCGCCGTCGCCGGCAGCGTAGAAGGCGACGAAGCAGCCGCACATGCCGACGCAGTGCAGGCTGCCGAGCAGCGAGGCGACGAGGACCGCGGCGAGCAGGGCGGTCATCCTGGCGCCGCCACGTACATTCGCTCGACCGCGGTGAAGCGATCGCCGGCGCACTCGACGCCGAAGCGGAGCTCCCAGACCCCGGGCCGCCGGATCGGCAGGGCGGCGGCGTAGCGGCCGCCGCCGCGGGCCTCGAGCCGACCGCGGACGATGCGGTCGGCGCGGGCGTTGTGGAAGGCCTCGACCTCGACCACGGCGCCCGGGAGCGGCTCACCCTCCCGGTCGACCAGGGCGACCGCCAGGGTCGGCTCGGAGGCGACGGTGGCGGCGGGCTGGAGAACCGCGGAGAGCGACCAGCCGAGCTCGGCGTTGCGCGCCGCCTGGGCGCGGCTGCGGTCCCAGTCGAGCGCCTTACGGTAGTAGTCCGCCTCGACGGCGTGGCTCGGCTCG
>CAZKKP010000394.1:577-3148 GCA_964553295.1 uncultured Thermoanaerobaculia bacterium
CAGGTAGACCACTCCGAGCCAGGCGACGGCATGCACCGCCAGGGCCGAGGTGATGATCAGTGGCCACTTGAGCTCGCGGCGAATCATGGGCGGCCCTCCGAAGGCCCGAGGAGTCGGTAGTCGCGATCCTCGACGAAGTCGACTCCGTCAGAGATCCGGAGAGTGATGGTGATCTCGCCGGCGACGAAGGCGTCCGCTGGGGCGGTGACGAAGGCGGCGGTCATCTCGGTGGCGCCGGGACCGACCGGCAGCGGGTTCTCCGGCGCCACCAGGCCGAGGCCGTCGGGGCTCACCAGCTCGAGGAGGTAGCGGCGCTCCTCGCCGGTGCGATTGGCGATCTTGACGCGGAGCTGGTTGGAGATCTCACCCGACCCCAGCCGGGTGAAGGGGGCGCCGAGGCCGCGCAGCAGGGTGACGTCGGCGGTGGCCCTGGCGGCCAGCGACACGGTCAGGGCGCCGAGCATCACGGCGAGGAGGGCCGCGTACAGCAGCACCCGGGGCCGGAGGAAGCGTCCACGACCGCTCGCGAGCTCCGCCTGGGAGCTGTAGCGGATGAGGCCGCGGGCAAGACCGACCCGGTCCATCACGGCGTCGCAGGCGTCGATGCACTGGGTGCAGTGGACGCACTCCATCTGCAGGCCCGAGCGGATGTCGATGCCGGTCGGGCAGGTTGACACGCACAGCCCGCAGTCGACGCAGTCGCCGGCCCTGCGCTGCCCACCCGCCGTGAGTCTCGCCCGCGGTTCGCCACGACGGCGGTCGTAGCCGACGATCAGCGAGTCCCGGTCCAGCAGCACGGACTGGAAGCGGCCGTAGGGGCAGGCGACGATGCAGGTCTGCTCGCGGAACCAGCCGAAGTCGAGGAACATCAGCAGCGTGGTGCCGAGCATCAGGGCGAAGGCCGCCGGGTGCTCGGTCGGTGGACGGACCAGCCAGCCGAGCAGCCGGTCCCAGCCGACGAAGTAGGCCAGGAAGGTGTTGGCGAGGAAGGCCGACACGGCGAGGAAGAGGACGTGCTTGACCAGCCGCCGGGCGTCGGGGCCCTGGCGGTCGAGCCGCTGCTGGCGGCTGCGACCGCCCTCGACCAGCACCTCGAGGGGCCGGTACACGAGCTCCATGTACACCGTCTGCGGGCAGGCCCAGCCGCACCACACCCGGCCGAGCACCGCGGTGACCAGGAAGACTCCGATGAAGATCGCGGCGAGCAGCAGCATCAGCAAGAAGGTGTCGGTGGGCAGGAAGGTGGCGCCGAAGAAGGTGAACTCCCGCGCCGGCACGTCGAGCAACATCAGCGGCTTGCCGTTCATCCTGAGCACCGGCAGCAGGGTGAACAGGGCGATCAGACCCCAGCCGACCACCAGCCGACGGCGCCAGAAGCGGCCTTTCGACAGCTTCGGCCGGATCCAGCGGCGGCTGCCGTCCCGGTTGAGGGTCGACAGCACCTGCTCGCGGGCCGCCGGCGCGTTCGAGGTGGTCACGGCAGGCGCTCCGACGTCAGACCGCGTCCGCCGGCGCCGGCTCGGCCGCCGCCGTGCGCTCGTCCGTCCCCTGCTCCGGCGGCGGCAGGCGGACCGCCTCGGCGCCCTCGGGCGGCTTCGGGTTGGCCGGCGCGGTGCCGACCACCGTGCCGACGTAGGCGCTCACCGCGAGCAGCTCGGCCGGCCGCAGCTGGCGCTCCCAGGCGAGCATCCCCTTCTCCGGCACGCCGTCGCGCACCACCCGGTAGATGTCCTCGAGCTGAGGACCGTGGATCCAGAAGTCGTCGGTGAGGTTGGGCCCGATGCCGCCCTCGGCGAACATGCCGTGGCAGGCGGCGCACTTGGCCTGGAAGATCGCCTTGCCGCCGCCGACCATGCTCGAGTCGGCCATCAGGCCGACGAGGAGGTTCTCGTCGATCTCGCCCATGGCGAGCAGCTGCGCCGCCTGGCGGTCGTAAAAGGCGATCATCGCGGCGTCGTAGCGCTCGATCTCGAGCGGCCCCGGACCGAAGTGGTAGTACAGGATGTACATCGGGGCGAAGACGATGGTCAGCCAGAACAGCGCCACCCACCATCGCGGCAGCGGGTTGTCGTACTCCTGGATGCCGTCGTAGGAGTGCTCGAGGAGGGCGCGCTCGTCGTCGTGGACCTCTGGGCTCTGGTCTTGGCTCATCGCGATCCTCCGTGCTCGGCCGACGGACCTGCCCCGGCGTCGTCCTCCAGTGGCAGGCGGGCCACCCGGTCCCAGCGTGATCGGCGGCCGGCGACCAGCCAGACGGCGATCGCCGCGAAGGTGACGAGGCTGATCACCAGGCCGATCTCGGCCCAGGTCACCAGCCCGGCGGCGCCCATGACGTCGGAGAGCTTCATCGCGCCTCCGCCACCTGGGCCGCGGCCTCGGGCTCGGCGACATCCGGGCCCGGATCCGCCTCCTTCTCGGCCACCGGCGCCGGCTTCGCGATGTCGGTGCCCAGTCGCTGGAGGTAGGCGGTCAGGGCGATCACCTGGGTGCCTTCGAGGCCGGTCGGCCCGCCCTGCTGCTCGACCTCGTCGGCGATCTGCCGGGCCTGGGTGCGGGCGTGCTCGATCCCGG
>CAZKKP010000394.1:3158-4252 GCA_964553295.1 uncultured Thermoanaerobaculia bacterium
TCCTCGTCGGTGTAGGGCACGCCGATCCTCCGGTGGGCGCGCATGGTCGCGGGGATCCTGTCGAAGTCGAGCTCGAGCTCGAGCATCCAGGGATAGGCCGGCATGATCGAGCCCTGGGTGATCGCCCGGGGCTCGGCCATGTGGCGGACGTGCCACAGGTGCGGGTACTTGCCGCCGACCCGGTGGAGGTCGGGGCCGATCCGCCGCGAGCCCCACTGGAAGGGGTGGTCGTAGACGAACTCGCCGGGCTTGGAGTACTCGCCGTAGCGCTCGGTCTCGGCGCGGATCGGCCGCACCATCTGCGAGTGGCAGTTGTAGCAGCCCTCGGAGAGGTAGAGGTCGCGGCCGGCGAGCTCGAGCGGCGTGTACGGGGTCACCGAGGCGATGGTCGGCACGTTGGAACGGATGAGGAAGGTCGGCACGATCTCGAAGAGCGAGGCGACCACCACCGCCACGGTGACCATCACGGTGAAGGTGACGGGCAGCCGCTCCCAGGTGCGGTGCCAGTACAGCAGCACCAGCTTCTCGACCCGGTAGGCGAAGTTGGTGACGTGGGCGCCGGAGGCGACCAGGGGCGACACCGGCTCGGGGTGCGGGGTGTAGTCCTTCGCCAGCGCCGGCGCCTCGTGCACCGGCACCTCGTAGGCCCGCGGCCGGTTGCGCCAGGTCATGAGCATGTTGACGCCGCACAGCAGGGCGCCGGCGAGGTAGGCGACGCCGCCGATCACCCGCACCCAGTACATCGGGATCAGGCGCAGGGTGGTCTCGACGAAGTCGCCGTACTTCAGGTAGCCCTCGCTGTCGAAGGCGAGCCACATCAGGCCCTGTGTGAGGCCGGCGGCGTAGATCGCAACGATGTACAGCAGGATGCCGATGGTGCCGATCCAGAAGTGGGCCTCGGCGAGCCGGGTCGACCACAGCGGGGTCTGGTACAGCCGCGGCAGCAGCCAGTAGACCATGCCGAAGCTCAGGAAGCCGACCCAGCCCAGCGCCCCCGAGTGGACGTGGGCGATGGTCCAGTCGGTGTAGTGCGACAGCAGGTTGACCGACTTCACCGAGAGCAGCGGGCCTTCGAAGGTCGACAAGCCGTAGAA
>CAZKKP010000395.1:0-4226 GCA_964553295.1 uncultured Thermoanaerobaculia bacterium
CATGCAGCTTCCGCACGTTCCGCTCTGGGGCTACTTCTGTCAGATCAGCGACTCGACGACCAGCTACGGTTCCTACTCCGGCGCCATCCCGAACGAGAAGATCACCTGGGGCAAACTCGGCATCGAGACCCCTAAGTTCATCATCGAGTCCGACGCCTCGATCGTCGCCCCGCTGGTCTTCGCCTGGGTCCTCGGCTGGTAGGTGAGCTGGTGGCTGACAGCTGTCAGCTATCAGCTATCAGCTTGCCGAGCGCCTGTGGTGTGCCAGGGTGGGCGGGGGAGCTGACAGCTGACAGCTGTAACCGTCTGCGCTACCATGTGCAGCGATTCACAAACCGTGGGCGTCCGTGCGGGCGTCGAGGGAGGACACCGATGAGCAGCAGCGGCCTCGAGAAGATCGGCGTGATCGGCATCGGCACGATGGGCAACGGCATCGCCCAGGTCGCCGCCCAGAGCGGCTTCGTCACCACCGTCACCGACGTCAACCAGGAGGTGCTCGACAAGGGCATGGCGAACATTGCCCGCAGCCTGGACCGGCTCGTGGCAGCCCACGAGAAGTCCGGCGGAGAGAAGGGCATCTCGGCGGCCGCCAAGGACGAGGCCCTGGGCCGGCTGTCGACCACCCCCGAGCTCGGCGAACTGCTCGGCTGCGACCTGATCATCGAGGCGGCGCCGGAGATTCCCGAGCTCAAGGAGGACCTCAACCGGCGGCTCGCAGCGCTCGGCTACGACAAGATCGTGTGCACCAACACCTCCGGCATCAGCGTCACCCGTCTCGGCGCCGCCTACGGCCGGCCCGAGTTGTACATGGGCATGCACTTCATGAACCCGGTGCCGATGCAGCAGGGAGTCGAGATCATCCGCGGGCTGGCCACCTCCGACGCCACCTACCAGACGGTGGTCGCCCTGTGCCACGATCTCGGCAAGATCGAGATTCCCGCCGAGGACAAGGCCGGTTTTGCCATCAACCGGATGTTCGTGCCCTTCGTCAACGAGGCCATCCGGGTCGTCGAGGAGGGCATCGCCTCGGTCGACGACGTCGACAAGTGCACCTACTGCCTCGGCCACAAGATGGGCCCGCTGATGACCGCCGACTTCGTCGGACTGGACACCATGCTGTTCATCTGCCGCGTGCTCGAGGAGGAGTTCGGCGCCTTCTACAAGCCGAGCCCGCTGCTCAAGCGCCTGGTCGAGTCGGGCCAGCTCGGCGCCAAGACCGGCCGCGGCTTCTACCTGTGGGAGAAGTTCAAGGCCGCCGGCGTCAACCCGGACGTGGCGCGGTATCGCATCGGCTGAGCGTCCCCAGCTCCCGAGCCCGAGCCGTTGTCAGTGCACGGTCTTCGGCGACGTTGGTCCTGGCGCCCCGCCTGTGCTCCTGCGCGGTCGCCGAGTGCGGCTGCCTACTCGACACTGAAGCTCTGAAGCTCGACCGGTACGGCCTCGCAGTACTCGATGGTGATGTCGTCGAGGTACCAGCCGGCCCGGTTGACGACCGTGGTGGCGTAGACCTCGAACACGATCTCGACCGAGGGGTTGCCGGCCCAGGCCGACAGGTCGACGACCCGCTGCTGCCAGTCGAACACGGTCGAGGTGGTGTTGCTGTAGACCGTGGTGCCGTTGACGTACACCGTGTTGTAGTCGAAGGAGCCGAAAACGTGGGTCCAGTCGTACCAGTTCAGCTCGATCGGCGCGAGCAGCAGCGAGAAGTCGAAGGTCTGCGAGATGGTCATGGTGCTGCCGCTGTTCGGGTAGCAGCCGTCGAGGTTGGTGGCCCAGACGTTGCTGCCGGAGTACGCTGCGGTGGGCTCAGTGGCGGGAGTGGTGTCGCACCCTTGGTAGACCCCAGGCACGAAGGTGCCGTGCTCCCAGAAACCGGTGGCGTCGGCCGTCCAGCCGCCGTCGTCGGCCTCGAGGTCGCTGAAGTAGAAGATCTGCGCCGGCGGCGGATCGCAGGTCAGGCGCTGGTACAGCACCTCCGGCGCGACCACCGTCACGGCACTCGTGTTGGCACGAAGCTCGGCCTCCTCGGGCGCTGTCTGGGCACTCGCCGGCATCACCGCCGTCACCGCGATCAGAGCCAAGCCACCGATCGTCACCGCAAGAAATCCGCTTCCTCTCATGAATCGCTCCCTCCCCATGCTCCGTCCCGCACAACGCACGGAACCCCTGACATCGATGGATTCTCCAAGCTACTCTAGTTCAGGCGTCGAGAACGGTCAAGCCCTCCGCGGGATGAGAGTCGTTTTGTCTAGAATAAGAGTGCCTTAAATTCTAAAGACTTTCAAATTCTTAAACAAATAAAAGCGTAACAGGTTGTTTTGGCAGGCCGGAAGAATTCAGAGTAGACCTCTCCGACTGGCCGACCAGCACGGCCGCAGGCCCCGGAGCTGCACTGACCTGGAGGGAGGGGTATAGTTGGGAACCAAGCTGAGGAGGGGGCGCAACCAACGGAGGCCGGCGTGAGGGGCCATCCCGTGCGCGACATCTCGAACGGGGGTCGGTGCGGCCACAGGTTGTGGAGCCGTGTCGAGCCCTTCGTCGTCCGCGCCCTCGCAGGCTTGATCCTGGCGGCCACGGCCTCGGTCGGGGCTCTTGCCGATGATGCGACTCTGCGCCTCCTCCACGGCGGTGCGGATCACCCCGGCCACCGGCAGCGCGGGACCGAGGCAAGTCTCGAGCGCGGTCCCCTGTCGCCTGTTCCGGCCTGGGCGCCTTCGTCACCGACCGCTCCGGCGTGGGAGCCCGTCAGTTTCTGGGGAGGCCGGATCGACGTCATGGCGGCGTCCCCGGCCGACCCAGACCCCGTGCTGGCGTCGCCGGCTGTTGCCCAGGACACGGTCTTCGGCGACGGTTTCGAGTGGGGCGACGTGGGCGACTGGTCCTCGAGCGAGCCGCTGCGCTGCGACCGCCTCGAGGCCTTCGGCCGGGGCTTGCAGCCGTCGGCCGAGCTGCACGTGGCCACCTGGGGCAGCAACTCGGCAGGCGACGGCTCGCCGGGCAACCCCTTCGCGACCATCGCCAGGGCGGCGCAGGATGCGCTGCCCGGCACGGCGATTCGGGTTCACCCGGGAAGCTATGCCGGGGGATCGTACCTCACCGACCTGATCGGTGCGGTTGACGCCCCCATCTGGATCGGCGGCATTCCTGGAGAACCGCGACCGGTGATCGAAGGTGGCGGAGAGGGCCTGCACCTGGTCCGGGCGAGGTACCTGGTGGTGCACGACCTCGAGGTCCGCAACGTGGACTTCAACGGCATCAACGCGGATGACGGGGGCGAGGTCGCCAACCCCCACGCGAGCCACCATCTCAGTTTCTTGCGGCTGGCGATCCACGACGTCGGCGGCACCGGCAACCAGGACTGCCTCAAGCTGTCGGGCGTGAACGAGTTCACCGTCGCGCTGTCACAGTTCGCCCGCTGCGGCGGCGGCATGTCGGGCAGCGGGGTCGACCACGTCGGTTGCCACGACGGTCTGGTGGCGAGGAACGTCTTCCACGATCTGTCGGCCAACGCCGTTCAGGCCAAGGGCGGCAGCGAGGCGATCGAGATCCGCTGGAACCGGTTCGTCGATTCTGGAGCCCGCAGCCTCAATCTGGGCGGCAGCACCGGCTTCGCCTACTTCCGACCGCCGCTGTCGACGACCGTGCCCAATGCCGAGGCGAGGAACCTGCTGGTGGTCTCGAATCTCTTCGAGGGATCCGACGCGGCCGTCGCCTTTGTCGGCTGTGCGGGCTGCGTGGTCGCCAACAACACCATCGTCGACCCGCAGAGCTGGATCCTGCGCATCCTCCAGGAAACCGTCACCACGCCGCCCTACGTCTTCGAGCCGTGCCGCGACGGCGTGTTCGTCAACAACGTCGTGGTCTTCGACCGCAGCGCGCTGTCGACGTACCTCAACATCGGCCCGAACACCGCGCCCGACACCTTCACCTTCAGCGGCAACCTCTGGTACGCGTGGGACGACCCGGCCCAGTCGCAGCCGAACCTCCCGGTCGCCGAAACGGACGGCATCTATGGTCTGGACCCGCTGCTCGGTCCGGGCTACAGCATCCCCTCCTCGAGCCCGGCCGCCGGCACCGGGTTGGCGACGCCGTGGACCTGGGGCGACCTGGACGGCGCGTGCTACCGGTCGCCGCCGAGCCGGGGCGCCGTTGAAGCGCCATAGCGACGAACTAGTTCCCATCCGGAATGTCCGGAATCTGAGGCGCGTCAACCATAACGGCCGTCA
>CAZKKP010000396.1:0-4191 GCA_964553295.1 uncultured Thermoanaerobaculia bacterium
CGGCGCCGCCAGCCCCGATCGCTCCCCCACCCCCGGTCGCCCCGCCTCCGCCGGTTGCGCCACCGCCACCGGTGGCGTCGGCGGTCGTCGCCCCGCCGATCGTCACCTCGAGCGCCGCCGCGCGGATCGCGAGCGGCGGAGAGCCTGCGGGCTTCTGGATCCGGGTCGCGGCCTACCTCGTCGACGGGGTGATCGTCGGCGCCGCCATGATGGTGATCACCCTGCCCATGGGTCTGCTCACGGGAATCCTCGCGCGCCACAGCTCCGGCCTGGCGGTCGCGCTCATGGTCCTCACGTGGCTGGTCGCCTCGGCCGCCGGGATCGGCTACGTGCTCTACTTCTGGGCCCTGCAGGGCGCTACCCCGGGCAAGAAGATCCTCGGGCTCAGGATCCTGCGCGAGGACGGCGTCGAGCCGATGGGCTGGGGCAAGGCCGGCCTGCGCCTGGTCGGTTACTTCGCCAGCGGCTTCATCCTGTACATCGGCTTCATCATGGTCGCCTTCATGGAACGCAAGCGCGGCCTGCACGACATGATCGCCGGCACTGTGGTGGTGAAGACGCGCTGACCGTCACCCTCATCGTCTTGGAGACCTGCTTCGCGAGGCGCGGGCAACCGCCAGTACCGGGTCTCCTCCGGGCGAGTGGATCGGAATCGCCGAGGCCTTTGTTACCCTCCGCGACGGGGCGGAGGAGGACTGCGGATGCGGGTTCACGTGGCAATCGTCGGCGGCGGCATCACCGGGCTCGCGGCGGCGACCTGGCTGGCAGCCGACCACGGTGTCGAGGAGGTCGTGGTCCTGGAGGCCGAGGGGCGGGCCGGCGGCAAGGTGCGCTCGGAACGACGCGACGGCCACCTTCTCGAGCACGGACCCCAGGGCTTCCTCGACAGCGCCCCCGACACCCTCGAGCTCGCCCGCCTCGGCGGCCTCGAGCCGGCGCTGCTGCGCGCCGACGAGGCCTCCGCCGACCGCTTCATCCTGCGCGGCGGCCGGCTGCGCTCGGTACCGCTCACGCCACCGGCTTTCCTCGTCTCCGACATCCTGCCCCTGGCCGGTCGGCTGCGGGTGATGATGGAACCCTTCGCGCGGCGACGACCCGACCACGACGAGACGGTCTTCGACTTCGCCCGGCGGCGCATCGGTCGGCAAGCCGCCGAGGTCCTGGTCGACGCCATGGTCACCGGCGTCTTCGCCGGCGACTCGACCCAGCTCTCGCTAGCCGCGACCTTCCCGCGCATGGCCGCGATGGAGGCCGAACACGGGTCGCTGACTCGGGCCCTCTTCGCCAAGATGCGCGAGGCTCGGGCCGCGGGTCGAAGGAGCTCGGGGCCGGGCGGTCCCGCCGGCCGCCTCACGACCTTCGCCGAGGGCATGGAGCAGCTTCCTCGGGTGCTCGCCGACGGCCTCGGCGATCGGCTGCGACTGACGGCGCCGGTGCGTCGCATCAGCAGGGACGGCGGCCGATTCCTCGTGACGACCGACAGCGAGGAGATCGAGGCCGACCGGCTGCTGCTGACCACACCGGCAGACCTCACGGCCCGGCTGCTCGGCGAGCTCGCCGCCGCTGCCGTCCCGGCCCTGACCGCCATTCCGACGGTGCCGATCGCGGTCGTCATGCTGTCCTTTGCCGGCCGCCGCGCCTTCGGTCGGCCGCTCGACGGCTTCGGCTTCCTGGTGCCCAGGGGCGAGCCGGTCGGCATCCTCGGCACTCTCTTCTGTCACTCGATCTTCCCCGGCCAGGCGCCGGAAGACCGGGTGTTCCTGCGCACCATGCTCGGCGGCGCCCGCGAGCCCGCGGCTGCCGAGCTCGAGGACTCGGCGCTCGTCGACCGGGTGCGGTCGGCCCACCGCCTGGCCCTGGGGGCCGATCCCGAACCCGAGTCGGTGTGGATCGTGCGCTGGCCGGAGGGGATCTCGCAGTACACCGTCGGCCACCTCGACCGGGTGGCCGCCGCCGAGGTCGCCGCGCAGGCGGCCGGCATCGAGCTCGCCGGCTCGCCCTTTCGCGGCGTCTCGGTGAACGACTGCGTCAAGCAGGCGCGGGCTGCCGCGGCGCGGCTCGCCAGCTGAGCCCCGATTCGCGGTCAGAGCACCGTCAAGACCGCCGCCGACATCGCCAACCAGAGCAGGACACAGGCGAGCAACGGCCGGTCGGTGAGCAGCACCCTCGCCGGGCTGCCGCCGAGCTCGTGGCGGTGCAGCACGTAGAGGTAGCGGAAGAGGCCGTAGAGCACCACCGGCACGGTCGCCATGAGCCCCTCCGAGCCGACCTTGGCGACGGTGTCCTCGGCAACGGTGTACAGGGTGTAGGCGAGCACCGTGGCCCCGAGCACCACCGAGATCGCCTGGTCGACCAGCGGCAGCGTGTAGTGACCGAGCACCGCCCGGTGGTTGCCGGCCTCTGCGCCGAGCAGCACCAGCTCGGCGCGGCGCTTGCCCAGGGCAAGGTAGAGGGCCAACAGAAAGGTGCACAGCAGCAGCCAGCGGGACACCGGAACGCCGACCGCGACGGCACCACCGACCACCCGCAGGACGAAGCCGAGCGCCACCAGCATGACGTCGACGAAGACCGCCCTCTTGAGCGCCAGTGAGTACGCCGTCGTCAGGCCGAGGTAGACCGCGACGACCAACGGGAAGCGCCCCCCGAGCATCACCGCCACCGTCCCGGTCAGCGCCGCGAGCACCAGCATGACCAGTGCCGCCGTCGCCGGTCCGACCTCACCCGAGGCGATAGGGCGTCGGCACTTCTCCGGGTGGGCGCGATCGGCGTCGCGGTCGATGAGGTCGTTGAGCACATAGGTGAGCGACGAAGCGACGCAGAACCCCACCACCGCCAGGGTGCAGCGCCACCAGGCGGCAGGATCGAGGAACAGGCCGGCGAACACCATCGGCGCGGCGACGAAACCGTTCTTGAGCCACTGCTCCGGCCGCAGCAGGCGGACGACAGCCGCCACCGACGTGATCATCACCGTATTCTACTGTGCCGCCCGGTGCGCCGCGGTCAGGGCGCCAGGCGTCGGCTCGCGTGGCGGACCGCCAGCCCTCCCCGGACGCGGGCGAGGGCGGACACCTCCGCGGTCCCCCAGTCGGTCGGCATCGACACCGTGATCGCGGCGTCGCCGGTCGTCCCGTGGCTCGACACCTGCAACCGAGCCCGCGAGAACCCCCGCGCCACCGCGACGCTGGCCGGCACCGTGACCACCGAGGGGTCCGAGCTCGTCAAGGTCAGGATGAGATCCTCGTCGAGCGCTCGGTCGAAGAGGATCTCGACCTGGGCGTTCGAGCCAGCGCCGAGCTCGACGATCGCCGGCTCGACCTGCGCGAAGAGAGGCGCGCAGGGCGACCACAGCAGGGTGCGCTCGCTGCCGACGACCGCCCAGCCCGAGTCGGTGACGGCCAGGCGCCGCGGCAGCCCGTTCCCGGCCGGCCGGTAGCGAGCCCAGTTCACTCCGTCGGGGCTGACCACGACCAGCGGCCGCCTCGCTGCGCCGACGCCGTCCCAGCCGACCGCCACGTACAGCCCGTTTCCCCAGGCGACGTCCCGCAGCACGGTGGTCGGCTGAAGATGCGTGACCGGCGCCGACCAGCGCTGCAGATCAGGAGTCGTCACCACGGTGCCCCCCTCGCCGACCACCACCCAGAGGTCATCGCCGCGGACGATCCCGTGCAGGCCGGCGTTGCCGAGCCCGCCGAGGCGGTCCCAGTTGTAGGCGTCGGCGCTGGCCCAGAGCTCGCCGCCCTCACCGAGAAGAAAGGCCCGGGTCCCGTCCCACACCACCCGCTGCAGGTCCACCGTCGTCCCGCTGTAACCGACGCCCCAGCTCGAGCCGTCCATGCTCGAGGTCAACGTGCCCCGGTCGCCGACCGCGACGAAGATCCAGCCCGCCCAGGCCACCGAGCGCAGGGGCAGGGTCGCCGGCTGGGAGGCCGCCTGCCAGCTCTCTCCGTCGTCGCTCCACACCGTCTGCCCATCGCCGACCCCGACGAACCGGCTGCCGTCGCTGGCGAGGTCGTGCAACCAGTCGCCGGCCGTGGCCACCGTGAGCCACTCGCGGCCGTCGAGGGAGCGGGCGAAGGTCCCGCCGCCGAGGCGTTTGCTCGTGTCGTCGCAGAGTCCGACGCCGCCGGTGTGCGGACATACCGGTACCCCGATCTTCGCCGCAAGCAGCAGCACGGCCAGCACTTCGTTCAC
>CAZKKP010000397.1:0-4181 GCA_964553295.1 uncultured Thermoanaerobaculia bacterium
GCGACCTCCGGGAAACCGGCCCGGTCGAGCTGGCAGGCCGCCTGGATCGCCAGGTAGGCGAGGTCGCCGGAGTCGAGCCGGATGCCGACCGGGCGATGGCCGCGACGGCGCAGCTCCTCGAACACCCGGATCGCGTTGGGCACGCCGCTGGCCAGGGTGTCGACGGTGTCGACCAGGAGAACGCAGTCGTCCGGGTAGAGCTCGGCGTAGGCGCGGAAGGCGTCGAGCTCGCTACCCCCGAGGGCAAGAAACGCCTGGACCATGGAGTGGGCGTGGGTGCCCACCGGGCGCACGCCGAGCTCGGCCGAGACGCCGACGTTCGAGCTGAAGTCGGCGCCGCCGATCAGCGCCGCCCGGGCGCCGGCGTTGGCGCCACGCTCGTGCGCCCGGCGCATGCCGAACTCGAGCACCACGCCGCCGCGCGAGGCCTCGTGCAGGCGCGCCGCCTTGGTCGCCACCAGGGTCTGGTAGTTGAGGTGGTTGAGTAACGAGGTCTCGACCAGCTGGGCGGCGGCGAGGGGCCCGTCGACCACCACGACCGGCACGTTCGGGTGGACCACCCGGCCTTCGGGGATCGCCCGGACCGTCAGCCCCTCGAAGCCCCCGTGCTCGGCCAGGAAGGCGAGATAGTCATCGCCGAACAGGCGCTCCCCTCCTCGCCCCTTCATACTCCGGAGGTACCCGAGGTCGGCGGCGGTCGGCCGGGTCGCGAGCATCCACTCGAGGAACCACTCCAGGCCCGCGAAGACGCTGAAGCCGGCGGCGTGGTCGCCGTAGCTCGGGTTCGAGCGGAAGAAGTAGTCGAACTGCGCCCGCCGCGTGCCGAGCCCGTGCCGGAAGTAGAGCTGACCCATGGTCAGCTGGTAGAAGTCGGTGAACAGGTAGCCCTCGATCGAGACCGGGTTCGCACGCTCCATCACACCCCCCCCCGCTCCGCTGGACGAGGAACAGGATCGCACATCCGCGGTCCGAGCCCGACGGACGCGTATGGATCAGGGCCCCACCCGAAGGGTACGGGATGCGGCCGCCGTGAACGCGGCAGCGAAGGCGAGCAGCACCGCGACCTCGCCGAGCACTGCAGTCGGCGGGTCGCCGAACGAGATCAGCCGGTGCAACGCGGTCATCGCCCAGCCCGAGGGGAAGGCGAGCGCCAGCTTCTGCAGCGCCGGCGAGACGATCTCCAACGGCCACCAGCAGCCGCCGAAGGCGGCCATCACCATGGTCGCCACGACCCCCAGGCTGGCGGCGCGATCCGGGTCGCGGATCGCCGCGCCGAGCAGCACGCCGAGCGGCGCCACTGCGAGGGCGTAGACCATCAGCAGGCCGAGTACGGCCAGCGGCCGGTCGCCGATCGGCACCCCGAAGAGGGCGTTGCCCGCCACCCCGACCGCGACCAGGATCACGATCTGGACCCAGGCCACCACCACCCGCCCACCGACCTTGCCGGCGATGATCGCCGCCCGGGAAACCGGAGCCGTCGCCAGCCTTCGCAGCTGGCCCCCCTGGCGCTCGGCCGACAGCGCCGCCGCCCCGTAGGTCAGAGCGAGCAGCATCACGAACATCACCGCCATACCCGGAATCGACTGGGCGAAGCCACCCGGCACGGTCCGCGACCGCCCGGCCCAGCGGACCTCCACCGTCACCAGGTCTGCCGCCGCCTCCAGCGCCGCTGCCGCCTCCGCGGTCGGCGCCTCGGCGTCGGCGGACGCCTCCACCAGGCGGCCGATCACCCGCGAGATCGCGCCGACGATGCGGGCGCTGACGACCAGGGCCGCCTCCTCGCTGGTGCCCTGCTCCTTGTGCAGGCGCAACGTCACCTGCCGACCCGCCACCACGCTGTCCGAGAAACCCTCCGGGATGACCAGCGTCCGGATCGCGTTCTCGGCAACCGCCCACTCATCCGGCGACAGCTCGACGATCTCGAGACGCTCGCTGGCGAGGGCCTCGAGCAGGACCCTGGCCAGGGGACCACCGTCCTGGTCGACCACCGTGAGGCGCGCCTTGACGTCGACCGGACCGCCAGCGCCACCTGCGACCAGTCCGAAGAAACCGGCGAACACCACCGGCATGACGACCATCCAGACCACGGCGCTGCGGTCGCTCACCACTACCCGCAGATCGTGCAGCGCGATGCGCAGGATCGAGCCGAGCATCAGCCGCCCCCGGCGTGGATCCGCCGCCGCAACACAACGGTGCCGAGGGCCAGCAGCAGCGCGCCGGCGCCGGTCAGGATGGCCAGGTTGGGCATCACCGCCGCGAGATCGGCGCCGCCGGCCGCCAGCCGACCTAGCCCGTCGGCGCCCCAGTACATCAGGGTCGTCGCCGCCAGCGGCCGCACCGATGCCGGCATCGAGGCCAGGGGCACGAAGGCCCCGCCGAGCAGCGCCCAGACCATGATCACGATCGTCCCCAGGGCGTCACCCTGACGCTCGGTGCGTACCAGGCTGGCGACCAGGAGCATCGTGCCGCTCACCGCCACCGAGACCGCCAGCACCATTGCCGCCAGCACCGGCGGCGAGCCCCAGGACACCCCGAAGGCGGCGCCGATCCCGAGCAGGATGGCGAAGCCGAGGATGCAGGCGACGATGGCCGACAGGCACTTGCCGGCGAGGTAGCCGGCGACCGTCACCGGCGCCGTCAGCAGGTGCCGCAAGAGGCCGGCCTCGCGCTCGCGGACGATGTCCCTGGTCACCGCCTGGGCGAGGAAGAACACCCCCATCACCACCAGGCCCGGCAGGAAGACGCTGAGCACCGAGGCGCCGGACGGCGGGGCCGCCGCCGCTTCATCTTGACCCTCGGACGTCGCCGACCCGAGCAGGATCACCGGCGGGAAAAGGTAAGGCTCGGCGGCCGAGACCCGTTCATAGAAGAGCTCGCTGAGCCTGGTCACCTCGGTGAGCTCCGGTCCGTTCTCCCGCTCGGACAGGGCATGGATCGTGCTGAGCTCGGCGCGCATCACGTGCGAGGCCTGCGACAGCACCGTGGCGAGGACCCCGACCCCCTCCTCGACCACCACCGGCAGGAATCTCTCGGCCGGGTTCTTGACCACCTCGATCACTGTCGGCCGGCCCGCGAGGAAGTCCTCGGAGAATCCCGGCGGCACCCGGACCAGGGCCGAGGCCTCGCCGCGGTCCAGCATCTCGAGGCCCTCGTCGCCCACCTCGACGAGCTCGAGCCTGGCGCCTTCCTCCGGCGGCCGGCTGGCGGCCGCGCTCAGCAGGCGACCGAGCGGCCCTTCGTCCTGGTTCAGGATCAGCACCCGGATCACGATCTCGTCCGGCCCGCCACCGCCGAACACCAGCGTGAACATGCCCGCCAGCACCAGCGGTACCGCCAGGAGCAGAGCCGTACGGCCGGGCGAGCGTGCGAATCGCACGAGATCCCGACGGACGATCGCCAGCACCACCATCAGTCGCGCAGCTCGCGGCCGGTCAGGCGGATGAAGACGCTCTGCAGGCTCGGCCGCTGCACCGACACGTCCTCCACCCCGAACTCCGTCTCGAGCAGCCGCGGCAGCACGTCGAGCAGGCCGCCGCCATCCGGCGCCACCGTCAGCACCGCCCCGCGGTCGTCGATTCCGAGCACGCGAACACCCGCCAGCCGAGACAGCCGCTCGCGCACCGCCGCGGTGGCGAAGTCCCCGCGCAGGCGGATCACCTCGCCCTCGCCGGCCAGCCGCGACAGCTCCTCGAGGGTCCCCACCGTGAGAATCCGGCCCTGGTCGATGATCGCGATCCGGTCGCAGAGCTCCTCGGCCTCGTCCATGTAGTGGGTCGTGTAGAGCACGGTCGTGCCGCCCCGCGCGACCTCCCGCACCACCTCGAGGATGCCCAGACGCGCCTGCGGGTCGATGCCGACCGTCGGCTCGTCGAGCAGCAGCACCCGCGGCCGCGAGAGCAGCCCCATGCACAGGTTGAGCCGCCGCTTCATCCCCCCGGAGAAGGTTGCGACCCGGCTTCCGGCGCGCTCGGCGAGGCCCACGGTAGCCAGCGCCTCGTCCACTCTCGCCTTCAGAGCCTGCCCTGCGAGACCGTACAGCGACCCCCAGAAGCTCAGGTTGTCACGGGCCGTGAGGTCCTCGTACACCGCGATCTCCTGGGGGACCACCCCGAGCGACCGCTTCGCCGCGAGGGGGTCGGCCCAGACGTCGTGACCCGCCAGTCGGACGCGACCGGCATCCG
>CAZKKP010000398.1:0-4171 GCA_964553295.1 uncultured Thermoanaerobaculia bacterium
GCTGGTGGTTCCAGCGCCCGGACCGGACCGGCACGGCGAGGGATCCCCTGGCGGACGGCGTGGTCCACGTCGCCGTGGCCGTCCGCCCCGCCCTCGGAGTGGTCGGCGGCGACCTCTTCCTCGACGCCCTGGCGGACGCCCTCGGGCGTCGTCTCGGACCGCCGAGCTTCGTGGCGTCGGCCGCCGGCGCGCGCGATCGCCCGACCCTGGTGCGGGCCGGCGTCGAACACCTGCTCGAGCTCGCCCTCGAGCCCGAGCTCCACACCGACGGCCGCCGCTCCTTCCGGCTGGTAGCCACCGTGCGCGACCTCGGAGGCGACGCAGCGTGGCACGAGCCGACCGCCGTCAGCCTGCCCGGCCTCGACTTCGAGGCCCTGGACGTCGCCTCGTCCCACCTCGCCGCAGGCTACCGGCACGCGGTCGAGTCCGAGCTCGCCGCGCGGCAGACCGCCGCGCCCTGAGGGTCGGCGCGCTCACCCCAGCGCGGGCCGGTGCGCAAGCGCGGGAGATGAACCAAAGCGCGGGCAATGCCAGCAACGCAAACACATGAAGTTGAACCACAGAGGCACAGCGCGGGCCACCCGCAACCCAAACGCAAGGATGAACCACAGAGGCACAGAGGCACAGAGGGGCGGCGCACACTCCGTGACGTCGTCCCAAGTGATTCTTCAAGAGGTCTTTGCGTGGGTCCCCTGCGAGAAATCACCGCGGGAGTGGTGCACTTCGGAGCCGGGAGCAGCACAGAGGGGGCGGCGCGGGGCCGCGATGTCGTGTGCAGTGTTCTCTCGAGAGCCTCTCGAGCGAACTCGTGCGAGAGATTGACGCCATGATGGATGGACTTCCGAGCCGGAGGCGGCACAGAGGAGGGGTTCGAGGTCCGCGGCGGCGCACACCCTGTTCGGGAGCTGTGTCGGGAGGCGGCGGGAGGTGGCTTACGCGGCCTACGGACGGCCGCGGTTGGCGGCTCCCTTCCACGCGAATCGGGGATGGTCGGGGCTGTACCAGCAGGCGTCGCACGCCCCGCCGAGCTCGCACAGCCCGAGCGGCCGCAGACACGTCGAAACCGCCTCCGGCCCGCGCAGCTCGTCCACCCGCACCAGGCGGGGCCTCTCGTCATCCTTCGCGGTGTCAGTCTCGAGATCGGTCATGTCATCCACCTTCATGCCTGGATGCTCTCTCCTCTACCCGGCGGAATGCCCCGGCGGGAGGGCGGCCGGGCGGCGCCCGACGGGGCAGTCCGCCGGCCGCCACCTCAGTAGCTGTGCTCGCCCAGCTTCACCTTCCCCCGAAACGTCCAGTAGATCACCGCCGAGTAGGCGAGCACGAAGGGCATGCCGATGACCGCGATCAGCAGCATGATGCCCAGAGTCTTGGGGCTCGAGGCGCCGTTGAAGATGGTCACCGAGCGCGCCGGGTCGCCGGCAGCGGTGACCAGGTTCGGGTACAGGGCGAGGCCGAACAGCGCCACCAGGCAGATGATCACCGCGCCGGAGGACAGGAAGGCCTGGCCCGGCCGGCCCCAGTACAGGCAGCGCGGGATGTTGGCGACCGCAAGGATGGCGCCGAGCACGATCAGCACCGCCCACGGGTGGTGCTCGAAGTTCTCGGTGGCGCGCGGAATGAAGGCAACGGTGGCGATGGTGGTCAGCATGAAGAGGACCAGGAAGAGCCCCCAGGAGCGCCACATCCAGTCGCGCAGCCGCTGCTGGAACTCGCCCTCGGTCTTCAGGTAGAGGAACATCCCACCGTGCATGGCGAACAGGGCGACGGTCATCAGACCGACCAGCAACGGGTAGGGGCCGAGCTGGTCGAGCACGGTGCCGGTGAAGTTGCCGGCCTCGTCCAGGGCGATGCCGATCATGGCGTTGCCCACGGCCACCCCGAAGAGCAGCGTCGCCACCGCCGAGCCGCCGAAGAAGCCCCAGTCCCAGAAGCGCCGCCAGGCCGGCGAGCCGACCTTGGAGCGGAACTCCAGCGACACGGCGCGGAAGATGAGCGCGAACAGGAGCAGCGTGAAGGCGGTGTAAAAGCCCGAGAACACGGTGGCGTAGGCCTCCGGGAAGGCGGCGAACAGGACGCCGCCGAAGGTCACCAGCCAGACCTCGTTGCCGTCCCACAGCGGCCCGATGGAGTTCATCGACAGCCGCCGCTCGTGGTCGGTGCGGGGCACGAAGGGATGGAGGATGCCGACGCCGAGGTCGAAGCCGTCGAGCAGGGCGTAGCCGGCGAGCAGAACCCCTCCGAGGACGAACCAGGTCACGCACAGGGTCTCGTACAGCATGGCCGCCTCCTCACCCCTTCTGTCCGTCGCCGTCGCCGCCGGTCATCCGGCCGGCGTGGGCGGCCCGTAGCCCGGCGGCGCCGAGCACGCCCTCGCGCTCGCCGGCGGACGCGGTTGCCGGCTCCGGTCCGTGCCTGATCTTGCGATCCAGGACGAAGAGCCAGACCGCACCGAGGGCGAGGTAGATGCCGCAGAAGCCGATCAGCGAGCCGAGGACCTGGTTGGCGCTGACGCTCGGGCTGGCCGCGTCCTTCGTTCGCAACCCCTCGCGCTCGTCGTAGACCACGACCCCGTCCGGTCCGACGACCAGGTCGGCGCCGTCGGCGGTCCAGGTCACCGGCGGGTGGACGATCCAGGGCTGCCGGCCGACCTCGGCAGCGGCCCAGCCGAGCTCGTTGCCGATGATCGGCAGCACCACCGCCGGCACGAACACCCAGAGCAGCCAGCGGGTCTCATACAGCGTCCCCCGCCAGCGCAGGAAGGCGGCGAACAGCGTCAGACCGATGAAGGTGAAGCCGAGGGCGATCATCACGTGGTAGCTCTGGAAGGTGATCTGAACCGGCGGCCGGTCCTCGGGCCGAAAGCGGTCCAGACCCACCACCTGCGCCTGCGGGTCGCCGTGCAGCAGCAGGCTCAGGCCCCCGGGAATGGCGAGGCCGAAGCGGACCCTCTCCCCCTCGTCGTCGGTCAGGCCGAAGAGCGTGAGGTCGGCGGGACCAGTCTCGTAGTGGCCCTCGAAGGCGGCCATCTTGGCCGGCTGGTGACGGTAGACCATGTCCGCCTGGAAGTGGCCCGAGACGAGCATCGCCAGGGCGGCTACCGTGGCCAGGACGAGGCCGCCGTCGAAGGACCGGCGGGCGAACTCCAGATGGCGGTTCTTGAGCAGGTACCAGGCGGCGATCGACATGACGAAGAAGGCGCCGACCAGGAAGGCGCCGATCCAGACGTGCACCAGTCGGTGCATCGTCGAAGGGTTGAAGACCAGCGCCCAGAAGTCGACGATCTCGGCGCGCATCACCGGCATGCCGTCGCGGAACAGCGGCTCGCCGTCGCGGGTCATCTGGACGATGTGGTGGCCCGCCGGGGTCTGCTGCCAGCTGTTGGCGACCACGATCCAGACCGACGAGAAGATCGAGCCAAGACACACCATCAGGGTCGAGAAGAAGTGCATCTTCGGCCCGACCCGGTCCCAGCCGAAGACCAGCACCGCCAGGAAGCCGGACTCCAGGAAGAAGGCGAAGATCCCCTCGGCGGCCAGCGCCGAGCCGAAGACGTCGCCGACGAACCTCGAGTAGGTCGCCCAGTTGGTGCCGAACTGGAACTCCATGACGATGCCCGAGGCGACCCCGATGGCGAAGTTCAGGGCGAAGATCTTGGTCCAGAAGCGAGCCGCCGTCTCGTAGATCGGCTCACGGGTCCTGAGAAAGTTGCCCTCGAGCCACACCAGCACCACGCCCAGACCGATGGTCAGGAGCGGGAACACATAGTGGAAGCCGATGGTGAGGGCGAACTGGATGCGCGACAGCAGCACCGGGTCCATGGACGACCTCCTCCGGCGCCGTCGCCGCGGCGCGGCGCCGTCCCCATTGTGCCCCCACCGACCCCTGTGTGCCACTGCCGGCTCGAAAGCCCATCCATCTTGGCGTCGATTTCCGGCACGAGTTCACTCAAGAAATCCTGGGAAACCACCTCGCACGACGTCGCGGGATCCGCGCCGCCCCCTGTGCTACTCCCGGCTCCGAAGTGCACCACTTCCGCGGTGACTTCTCGCAGGGGACCCACGCAAAGACCTCTTGAAGAATCACTTGGGGCGACGTCACGGAGTGTGCGCCGCCCCTCTGTGCTACTCCCGGGTCCGAAGTGCCTTCCTCGCGCGGTGATTTCTACCGA
>CAZKKP010000399.1:0-4142 GCA_964553295.1 uncultured Thermoanaerobaculia bacterium
CGCGAGCCGACCCTCGAGGACGTCGAGCTCGCCGGCGAACCGCACCGGGTGACGCTGGAGGAGCGGATCGAGGCGGCCCGCCGCGACCCGCGGGTGCCGCGCTCGGTGCTCGCGGCCATCGACCGGAACGCCGAGGCGCGCAGCGGCCAGAGCCGGGCGAAGTACAGCGAGTTCGCGGACACCCTGCTGTCCATTCCCTGGGGTGTCATCCGGCCGATCGAGGTCGGCCCGCGGGAGTTCGCCGCCGGGCTCGACTCCAGCCACTTCGGGCTCGAGCGGCCGAAGGACCTGGTGACCGACTTCTTCTCGAACCTCATCTGGCGCTACCGCGACTTCAACCCCGAGCGGGCCGAGGGCTGGCGCCGCAGCGGCAGCGCCTTCATGTTCGTGGGACCTCCTGGCGTCGGCAAGACCTCTCTCGCGATCTCGATCGCCACGAACCTGGGGATCCCGTACCACAAGGTGTCCCTGGGCGGCATGCGCGACGAGTCGGACCTGCGGGGCCACGGCTTCACCTACGAGGGCTCGAAACCGGGTGCGATCGTCCAGGGTCTGGTCAAGACGGGTGCGATGAACGGCATGTTCATCCTCGACGAAGCCGACAAGACTGAGAGCTTTGCCATCGCGACTCTGCTCGAGATCCTCGACCCGGAGCAGAACCACCTGTTCCACGACAGGTACACCCAGACCACCGTCGACGTCGACCTGTCGAACTGCCACTTCGTGCTCACGGCAAACACCCTCGACACGGTGCCGGCGCCGGTGGTCGACCGCTGCCAGGTGGTGCGCCTGGACCGCTACAGCGTCGAGGAGAAGGTCGCCATCGCCCGCCGTCACCTGCTGCCGCGGATTCGCGAGCAGCACGCGCTGCCCGAGAGCATGATCCGCTTCGAGCCCGGGCACGAGGACGAGCACCTTCGTTTCCTCGTCCGCGCCTACACCCACGAGGCCGGGGTGCGGCAGCTCGCCCTGACGCTGCGAACGCTCCTCCTGCGAGTGCATCGCCGGGACATCGTCGACGCCGGCGAGACCGTGGTCGAGATCACCCGCCAGCTCATCAAGCGCCGGGTCGAGGCGCCCTGGCGGCCGCGGCCGATCAACGACGACGACCGGGTGGGGGAGGCTCTCGGGCTCGGGGTGGACGTCGAGCGGGGCATCGGCGAGGTGATCCCGGTCCAGGCGACGCGGATACCACGAGGGCCGGGGGACGAGCGGCCCGAGTCGACGGTCAGCATGGTCCACGCCACCGGCAACATCGAGAAGGTCATGGACGAGAGCCGGCGGGTCGCGACCACCGGCATCCTGAGCAACGCCGACGCCCTGGGCATCGACCCCCGGAAGCTCGGCGACCCGGTCCACCTGCACTTCATGGGCGCCTCCTCCCGCAAGGACGGCCCTTCGGCAGGCGCCGCCATCGCCCTCGCCCTGACCTCGCTGCTCACCGGCCGGCCGGTACGTCGTGACGTCGCCGTCACCGGCGAGATCGACACCCGGGGTCGGATCACCGGGGTCGGAGGCATCGACGTCAAGCTCGAGACGGCGGTCGAGGCCGGCTGTCGGACGATCCTGATTCCGGCCGAGAACCTCGACGGTCCGGGCGGGGTGGCACGGTTCCCTGAGGCGCTCAGAAGCGAGCTGGAGATCCTCACCTTCGCCGAGTGGAGGGCTCCCCGGCCGCCATTCGACCCCGAGCAGCACGTCATCCAGGTGGTCGGCGTGGAGCACGTGACCGAGGTCGCCGAGGTGGCCTTGGTGGACGAGGGCGAGCTTGCGGCGATCGACCACTGGTTCGTCGCCGAGGCCCGGCGCCTGTCGGCCGGCCGCGTCCGGCCGCTGGCCGGGCGGCGCTGCCCCCTGGTGGTGCTGGTCAAGGACGCCGACGAGCTGGCGGCGGAGCGAATGTTCCGCCCGACGCTGTGCGGCCGCTGCGAGGGCTGCCACCTGCTGGTGCCCGAGGGCGCGGAAGGGATCCTCGAAGCGGTCGACGAAGGGGGCGCCGGACGCACCCGCACCACCAGCTACCGACCCTCTCGGGATCGACTCGAGCAGCTCCTGCCGAGGCTGCCGGAGCTTGTCGAGGCGACCGCCGACCGTCCGGCGGCGGTCGTCGCGCCCTTCTTCTCCCTCAAACCGCTGGTCGGGGCTCCCGACCGTCTGTTGTTGGCCAACAACTACACCTCCCAGGGGGCCAAGCTGAAGCGAGTCCGGCGGGTGCTCGACGCGGTCTACTGCCGGCTGCTGCACCTCGAGAGCGACGCCGTCGAGGACTGCCGCTTCCTGGCCTGGCGGGACGGCATTGTGGTGCTCGACCTGAGCATGATCCCGGAGAAGTACCGACTCGACCCCGACCGGGCCGAGCGCCTGCTCGAGCGGGGCCTCGACCGCTTCCTGGAGACCCTCGACCGGGAGTTGGCCAGCCGTCGGGTCTCGTGAGACCCGACGCGCCACCCGGTCCGGGTCACGCGAGGAGCGGCTCGTCTTCCTCCCTTTCGCCGATCATGACGTGCATCTCGCGCTCGAAGGCCGCGATGATCGAGCCGGGGTCGGGCACAAGGCCGGCATCGGTGGCGACCCCCAGGCGGACCTGGCCGGCGTAGCTGATGATGCTCACGCCGAGCCCGAGCTTGCCCGACTGGGGGACCCAGAACATCATGCTGCGCAGGGGCTTGCCCGCGAGGTAGATCTGCTCGCGCGGGCCCGGGACGTTGGTCATCACGGCGGTTGCCTTGGAGCCGAAGACCTGCACCGCGAGACCCTCGACCTCCGGGCTCGCCATGCCGAAGATGTTGAGCAGGGCATAGGTGAGCACTGCCTCCGAGGAGCGCTTGAGGTCGTCCATGCGCCGCTTCAGCTCGGCGAGGCGCGCCATGCGGTCGGGGATGCCGATGGGCAGGGCGAGGAAGACCAGGCCGAACCGGTTGCCGAGCTCGCCGACCTCGTGGTCCGGGCGCAGGTTGACCGGGATCACGGCGCGGATGTCGATGCCCGCGACCCGGCCGCCGCGGTGCAGCAGGTAGCGACGCAAGGCGCCGGTGACCCCGGTGAGGAGCACGTCGTTGACCGTGGCGCCATGCGCCTTGCCGAAGGCCTTCACCTTCTCCAGGGGCATGATCGTTGACCAGGCGCAGCGCTTGGCGGTGCCGAGGGGACCGGAGAAGGCGGTGTCGGGGTCGGCCGACATCACCAGCAGGCGGCCGAGGGCGCCGGCGGTGCGGCCGCCCTGGCCGAGGTTGGCGAGCAGCCGCTCGGGCTCGAGCAGGTTGGCGACGCCGCTCTCGACCAGGTTGCCGGTGAGTCGACGCACGCTGTGCAGGGTCTCGTTGACCACCTCGGGCAGCCACAGGCCGCCGGCCAGGGGCTGCCGGCGCGGTCGGCGGCGAGCGCGGCTGCGCGGCGTACCCGGGGAGTCGTCGGTCATCCCGAGGAGCACCCGCACCAGGGCGATGCCGTCGCCGATGGCGTGGTGGATCCGTGCCACCACGGCGCTGCCGCCGCGGTAGTTCTCGATGTACTGGAACTGCCAGAGCGGCTTGCTCGTGTCGAGGGGCGTGCTCATCAGGTTCGAGACCATCTCCTGCAGCTCGGCCTGTCCGCCGGGGTCGGGGAGGGCGACCCGGAGCAGGTGGGAGCGCAGGTTGAAGTGCTGATCGTCGACCCAGCGGGGCCCGCCGACGAGCGCCGGCTCGGCTACCCGCTGGCGGAAGCGCTCGTAACACAGCAGGCGGTCCTCGATCAGGGACTTGAGCTCGGCGAAGTCGAGCTTGTCGTAGAAGGAGAGCACCCCCGTGATGGTCATCAGGTTGGTGCTTTCCTCCATATGCAGCCACGCCGCGTCGACGTTGGAGAGCGCCCTCCCCCTGTCCCATCCGAACGTCATCCCCGACCTCCTCCGCGGGGCGACGCGCCGGTCGCCGCGGCATCACCTCGACCACTGGGCTGTCGTTCCCAGGACTTTAGCAGAATCGGTTCCGGCGCCAACGGGTGCGTCGACCGGCGGCGCGGTCGGGTCGTCGGCGCAGGCTCAGGGCGCGGCGCGACCTTCGGCCGTGACCCCGAGGGTGACCTCGGGTCGTGGCGGCTTGAGGTGGCGGGCAAGGAAGGCGTAGATCTCGCGCCGGGCGGCCCAGGCCTCGGGGGGGTCG
>CAZKKP010000400.1:0-641 GCA_964553295.1 uncultured Thermoanaerobaculia bacterium
TGGGCAACGTGATCGGCAGCAACATCTTCAACGTCCTGGTGATCCTAGGTCTGTCGGCGTTGATCACGCCGCTTGTGGTGCAGCGGCAGCTCGTGCGGCTCGACGTGCCGCTGATGATCGGAGTCTCGGCCCTGGTGATGGCCATGGGCCTCGACGGGCGGGTGAGCAGGGGAGAAGGGCTGCTGCTGGTCGCCGGGAGCATCGGCTACACCGTGCTCGTGCTCCGTCTCGGTCGGACGTCGAAGCTGGCGGACGGCGACACCGGGCGCGAGGCCATGCCGAAGGGCGGCGGCGTAGTGGTGCTCTGGCAGCTGGCGATGGTCGCGACCGGATTGGGGATGCTGGTGCTCGGCGCCAGGTGGCTGGTCGACGGGGCGGTCGTCGTGGCGCGGGCGGCAGGGGTCTCCGAGCTCATCATCGGCCTGACCCTGGTTGCCGCCGGCACCTCGTTCCCCGAGGTGGCGACCTCGGTGGTAGCGGCATTGCGTGGCGAGCGCGACCTCGCGGTCGGCAACGTCGTCGGTAGCAACCTCTTCAACCTCCTGATCGTGCTCGGTGCCACCGCGGTGGTCGCGCCCGGGGGGGTGGGAGTGGCGCCGGCCGCGCTCCGTTTCGACCTGCCGGTGATGCTCGCGGTGGCC
>CAZKKP010000400.1:651-4141 GCA_964553295.1 uncultured Thermoanaerobaculia bacterium
CGCACCGAGTGCTCTCGTGGTCTCGCCCGCGATCCTCGCGTTCGACCTCCCGTTCATGATCGCGGTGGCCTTCGCCTGCCTGCCGATCTTCTTCACCGGACATCGGATCGACCGCTGGGAGGGGGGCCTGTTCCTGGCCTACTACGGCGCCTACACCCTGCTCCTGGCGCTCCACGCCACCCATCACGCTCTCGCCCGACCGGTTGCGGTCGCGCTGCTCGGTTTCGCGGTTCCGATGACCGCGGTCACACTCACGGTGCTGGTGGTGCGCGCGGCGCGGCGCACCTCCGCGTCCGAGGATCTGGTTGAATCATGAGTCTTCAAAGGAAGCTGTCTTTGCAGCGTCACGCTGATCCGACGCCACCGGTGGGTGTCGGAGGCGAGGCGGATCGGCGGTGCTCCCCGATGAGCAGGGGGGAGGGCCTATACTCGACGTCCGCGGCCAAGAGCGGGCGAGGCCCGTGCGGCGGCGGCGGAGGTGTGATGCGAGCCCTCGTCCTGGCCACTCTCGGACTGATCGCCGCGGCCTGCGGAGGCCCGCCTCCGGAGGCGCCGCAGAATGCGGGTCCCCGGCCGGTCCGGGTGCAGGCGGTCGAGCCGACCGTAGCGGTGCGCTCCTTGACCGCGATCGGCACTCTCGAGCCCGAGGCCAGGGTGGCCGTGTCGAGCCAGCAGGAGGGCCTGGTGGCTGAGGTGACGGTGCGCGAGGGTGATGCCGTCACCGCGGGGCAGGTGCTGGTCAGGCTTGACGACCGCGAGCTCGAGGCCCTGCTCGCCGAGGCCCGGGCGGCTGCCGAGGAGGCCGAGGCCCGCTACCGACGCACCCTGGCCCTGCGGGCCAGCGGCCTGATGCCCGAGGCCGAGGAGGATGCGGCGCGGGCGGGGACCCGGATCGCCGCCGCCCGGGTCGAGGTGCTCGAGACCCGGCTCGGCTTCTCGCGCATCGAGGCCCCGGTGGCCGGAACGGTGATCACGCGGCACATCGAGGTGGGCGACCTGGCGGCGCCCCGGGTGCCGTTGCTCGAGCTCGCTGCCGGCGTGGGTCTGCGCCTCAGGGTGCCGGTGTCCGAGCTCGACGTCGTCCACCTTGCTCCCGGCGATCGCGCCGAGGTGACCGTGGATGCGCTCCCCGGCCTGGTGCTCGACGCCCGAATCGTGCGGGTCTTCCCGTCCGCCGACCCGACCACGCGGCAGGTGACCGTCGAGCTCGAGCTCGAGAAGGCGCCGCGGTCGGTCCGGATCGGATTCCTGGCCCGCGCCCGGCTCGAACTCGAGCGCCGCGACGCGGCCATCCTGGTGGCCGAAGACGCCGTCCAGCGCGCCGCCGAGACCGGCGCCTTCGTGTGGGTCGCGGACGGCGACGTGGCGCGGGTTCGGCCGGTGACCCTGGGCTGGCGGCTCGGTGGCCGGGTGGTCGTCGAGAGCGGCCTGGCGGCCGGCGACGAGCTCATCCTCGAGGGCTGGGCGGCGCTGCGCGACGGCGGACCGATCCGCCGACTCGGCGGTGCGGAGGGCTCGTCATGAACACCGGCGAGCGCCGCGGGCTGGTGCACTGGGCGATCACCCGTCCGGTCGGCACCTCGATCATCGCGACCGCCATCGTCGTGGTCGGGGGATCGATGGTCGGGCGGTTGGCGGTGGACCTGCTGCCCCGAATCGTCTACCCGCAGATCCGCGCCTCGGTGTCCAACCCCGGCGTCGACCCCGAGGTCATGGAGCAGACGGTGGCCAAGGTGCTCGAGCCGAGGCTCGAGACCACCGAGAACGCGGTCATGGTCGAGTCGACCTCGAGCGAGGGCTCGACCGGGGTCGAGATCCACTTCGAGTACGGCACCAACGTCGACATCGCGCTGCGCGACGCCTCGACCAAGCTCGACCAGGCCCGCGGGTCGCTGCCCGAGGAGGCCGACCCGCCGGTCATCTTCAAGTTCGACCCGTCGCAGATCCCGGTGCTGCAGTTCGCGGTGTCCTCGCCCACCCGCGACCAGGTGTGGCTCAAGCAGTGGTGCGAGGACCGCCTGGCGCCGCAGCTGCTCACCGTCGAAGGGGTCGCCTCGGTGGGCGTGTCCGGCGGTCTCGACCGCGAGATCCAGGTGGTGGTCGACCCGGAGCGGTTGCGCTCCTACCGCCTGACCGTTTCCGAGTTCCTGGAGCGGCTGCGGGCCGAAAACCAGGATGTGTCGGCGGGTCGCCTGCGCTCGAGCGGCCGCGAGGTGCTGTCGAAGACCATCGGTCGCTTCCGATCGGTGGACGACATTCGTGCCGTGCGCATCCCTCTGCCCGGGGGAGGGGACATCGCCCTGGCAGAGGTCGCCACGGTGTTGGACACCTTCCGCGACGACCAGGTCACCATCACCTTCGACGATCGGCCGGCGGTGATGGTGGCCATCGCCAAGCAGCCCGACGCCAACACGGTGCGAGTCGTCGACGGTTGCCAGAGGGTCCTGGATCGGCTGCGGAGGGACGGCTTCTTCCCGCCTGACGTGGTTTCCGAGACGATCGAGGACCAGGCCTTCTACGTGCGCGCCGCGGTCTCGGGGGTGGCGAGCGCGGCGCTGATCGGCGGCGGCCTGGCGATGGTCGTGGTGTTCCTCTTCCTGCGCTCGTGGCGGCGGACGCTGATCGTCGGCACGGCAATCCCGATCGCCCTGCTCGGCTGTGTCGCCCTGATGGGCGTCGGCGACCTGACCCTCAACATCATGTCCCTCGGGGGGCTCGCTCTCGGCATCGGTATGCTGGTGGACAACGCCATCGTCATGCTCGAGAACGTCGACCGCCACCAGCGCGAGCACCCCGACGCGGTCGAGGCGGCGCACATCGGCGCCGGCGAGGTCGCCTCGGCGGTGACCGCCTCGACCTTGACCAACCTCGCGGCGGTGATTCCTTTCTTCCTCGTCGGCGGGCTGACCGCGTTGCTGTTCAACGAGCTGCTCTTGACGATCTCGTTCGCGATCCTCACCTCCCTGGTGGTCGCCCTCACCCTGGTGCCGATGCTCTCCGCCCAGCTGTTCAAGAGCGGTCTCGGGGCGCGCCAGGCCACGAGCCGGCTGCTCGGCGTGGTGCCGGCGGTCGTCGCGGCGGTCGAGGACCGTTATCGTCGTCTGCTGCCGCGGCTGTTGCGCTGGCGGCTCGCGGTGGTCGCGGTCGCCGTCGTCGCCTTCGTCCTCGCCGTGCTCGGCGCCGCGGGACTCGGCGAGGAGTTCCTGCCGCCGGTGGACGACGGCCGGCTGCCGATCTTCATCCGGATGCCGCCCGAGACCCCCCTGGAGGTCACCACCCGGGCGGGCACAGCGGCGAAGAAGGTGGTGATGGAGCAGCCCCACGTGCGGCACGTGTTCACCGCCGCCGGCGGCTTCGTCTGGGGACGGGGCGTCTTTTTCAGGCCGACGATGGTCTCGATGAACGTGGAGCTGGCGCCGCGGTCGGAGCGCGGGATGACTGCCGGGCAGTGGATCCGCCAGACCCAGACAGCCCTCGAGGCGCTCCCCGA
>CAZKKP010000401.1:0-4131 GCA_964553295.1 uncultured Thermoanaerobaculia bacterium
GAGCTCGCGCCGAGGGGCGACCGGACCACCCCCCTGGTTGTGCCCATGCGGCCCCAGCTCGAGTGGGTCCTCGAGGTCGACCTCGGCCGCCCGCCCCGGGACGTGCCCCGGCTCGAGCCCCTCGCCGGTCCCCATGGCGTGCTCGAGCTCGAGCTCGAGGCCCTGCCTGCGGGCTACCGGGTGCGCGGCCGGCTGCAGGTCCGCGGCGGCCTCGTCGAGGCCGATCGTACCGCCGAGCTGCGTGCCTTCCTGGTCGGGGCCGGGCGACAGCTGCGGCGTCTGCTGGAGGTGCCCTGATGGTCGCGACCGCGCTCCGGCGCCGGGCCCCGCTGGCACTCGCCCTGCTGCTCGCCGCGCCGCCGCTGGCGGCCTCCTGGTGGGACCTTCACCAGGCCGACGGCCGGCTCGACCTCGAGGCCGCCGCACTGCACGCGGTCGAGCTGGTGGCCGACGAGCCGGCAGGTGCGGACGCGGTGGCGGCCGCCGGCTGGTGGCGTCGCCACGCGGTCAACCTGTCGTCGCCCGCCGACCTGCTCGACGCTGCCGAGGGTTCGCGCGATGCCGAGCTCGGGTGGGCGCTGGCGCTGCTCGAGGGCGAGCTCCGCGGTCGTCCGCCGGCAGGCTCGCTGGCCCGGGCCGAGGTCGCCGGGCCCTTCGGGGTCTTTGACGTCCTCGACCTCGAGCGCTTCGTGGTGCCGGGAGACGCCGACCTGCCCCCCCTGGGCACCCGCTTCAGCGACCCCGCCGAACCCTTCCGGCTGCAGCTGACCAGCCTCGACGGGCGGGTCGGCCCGCCCCAGCTGATGACCGCCAGTGGCGTCTACCTGGTGGCCTGGACCCTGGAGGTCGCCGCCGCCCTCGAGGGCTGGCTGGTGGTCGAGGGCGAGGGCGGCTTCAACCTCGAGCTCGACGGGGTCGAGGCCGACCGGCGGCGAGACTGCGGCGTCCTCGCCCCGGCGACCTCCTGGTACCGGGTCCGGCTCGCGCCCGGGCGCCACCGGCTGCGCCTCGAGCTGGCGTCACGCTCGGTACCGTGGGCGCGGGTCGGGCTGCTCGACGACGACGGCGCACCGCTGCCGGTGGTACTCGTCGAGGGTGGTGAGCGGGCCGTGACCGCTGAGTCGACGGTGACGGCTGCGGCGCCGCCGGCGCGCGCCGCCCTCGAGGCGCGACTCGGGAGCGAAGAGACCGTCGCCGGTCTCCTGCTGGCGGCGGAGCTTGCCCGCCTCCGGCGCGAGCCGGCGGCAGAGCGGCGCTGGCTCGAGCGGGCTGCAAAGCTCGACCCGGAGTCGCCGTGGCCGCACCTCGGGCTCGCCTGGTTCATGCTCACCGAGGAGACCGGCGCGAGCCGGAGCGCCGACCTGCGCACCGCCGGCGACCACCTGAGGCGGGTCCGCGAGGTGCCCGCCGCCGGGCTGGCGGCGCGGCTGCTGGCGGTGCGCGAGCGTCGGGTCGAGGACGCCGAGCGGCTGCTCACCGAGCTCGTCGCGAGCCATGGCGACGACGTCCGGGTGGCCCAGCTCTGGGTGCAGGAGGCCACCCAGCGGGGCTGGGTGCGCGAGGCCGAGGAGGGACTCAAGGGGCTGGTCGAGAGGCTGCCCTCGTCCCCCGCCGTCAGCGACCTCCGGCTCGAGGTGCTCCGGGCTCTGGACCGCTGGGGGGAGCGCACCGCCCTGCTCGGGGAGCTTGCCCTGATCGAGCCGCCGAGCCCGGCCCGGGTCGACGCCCTGGCCTCCGGCTGCCTGTCCGAGACCGCCGTCGGCGTCGTCGAGGCGCTGCTCGAGCGAGCGGAGGACCCGGGCTTCGACGCCGCCCTGATCCGACTGCGGGCGGAGCGCGGCGAGCTCGCCGAGGCGCGGCGGCTGCTCGCCGCCGCCCGGGCCCGCTGGGGGACGCTGCGGGTCTTCGACGAGCTCGGCCTGGTGCTGTCGGCCGACGACGAGGGCCGGCTCGCGGCGGCCCTGGCCGACGCCCTCGAGCGGTCGCCGTCGGATCTGTCCCTCAACACACTGGCCTGGCGCCTGGGCGGCGAGCCCTTCTGGCAGAAGCACACCGTCGAGCTCGACGAGGTCCGTGACCTGTGGACCGCGAGCACCGAGGGGCTCGACTCGGTGCTGCTGCTCGACCAGGCGGTCGAGCGCCTGTATCCCGACGGCTCGAGCCTCTACTACTACCACGGCGTCTCTCGGGCGATCACCCCGGCCGGGGTGCGGCAGGCGACCTCGCTGCAGCGGCTGCCCGACTCGCACCTGCTCAAGGTGCGGGTCGTCAAGCCGGACGGACGGGTGGTGGTGCCGCCGGAGGTCGGCGCCGACGGCGGCTCGCTGGTCCTCACCGGCGTCGAGCCCGGCGACCTCGTCGAGGAGGAGTACGTTGCCCGGGTGCCGGCCACCGGCGCCAGCCGGCGCGGTCACCTGCCGCCCTACATCTACCGCTTCGCCGACACCCAGCGGGCGTTCGGCTGGTCGGAGTACGTGCTGCTCGTGCCCGACGGAATCGACCTGAGGGTTGACGGCCTGCTCGACGGTCTCGAGCACGAGCGCAGCCGACGGGACGACCTCGAGGTGCTGCTCTGGCGTTCGCGGTTGGCGCCGCCTCTGGTCCCGGAGCCGTTCGCTCCGCCCGCCCAGGAGCTGCTGCCGTGGGTCACCTACGGCTTCAACGTCAGCTGGCAGGACGTCGGCGACCGGGTCCGCGACCGGGCGCTGTCCGTTCTTCGCTCCTCGCCCGAGCTCGACCGCTGGGCAGCCGCGCTCGCCACCCCGGCATCGCCGGTCGAGGAGGCCCGCGTCCTGGTCGAGGCCCTGTTCGAGCGGGTCGAGGCCGGGCGCTCGATGCTCACTCTCGGCTCGAGCGCCGGCGAGAGTTTCTCCGACGGCGAGGGCAACCGGCTCGGGATTCTCGCCGCGGTGCTCGCCGGCCGCGGCTGGCAGGTCGACCTGGTGCTGGCGCGGCCGCGCCTGCTCGCCGGCGGCCACCTCGAGGTCCCCTCCGACCAGACCTTTGGGCGGCCGCTGCTCAGGGCCAGCCGGGACGGTCAAGAGGTCTGGTTCGACGCCGACGAGGATCGTCGGGGCGTCGACTGGATCTCGAGCGAGCTGCAGGGCGGCGACGGGCTGCTGCTGCCGCTGTCTGATCCCTCCTCGCCGGTCCGCCTGCTCGCCGAGCTGCCGACCTTTGCCGACGACCAGCCCGTCGAGAGGGTGCGGCTGCGCGCCCGGATCCTCGAGGACGGCGCCGGCCACCTCGCCCTCGAGACCGTGCTCACCGGCGCCCAGGGCGAGCAGCTCATGGCCCAGGTGCGCTCGCTGCCGGAGGATCGCGTCGGGCTGCTCTACCAGCAGATGGCGGGGTCGCTGTTCCCCGGTGCGACCCGGGTCGAGGGCACGGTCGAGCGCACCGCCGACGGCGTCACGCTGCGGCTCGCACTCGCCCTACCGGAGGCCTGCGAGCCGGCGGGCGCCGCCCTCCAGTGCCGCTCGCTGCTGCTCTCCAGGCCACTGGTGCCGGCCCTTGCCACGCTGCCGCAACGCCGCCACCCGCTGGTCCTCGCGGTGCCGGTGCGGCAGCACCTCGAGCTCGAGATCGAGCCGCCGGAAGGCTGGCGGGCGAGCTGGCGGCCGCGCCGCCTCGAAGCCGAGTGGGGCTCGCTGGTCGAGACCCTCGAGCAGGAGGGCCCGGTGATCCGCTCGGTGGTGCGGCTCGAGCTGCCGGCGCAGCGGGTGGCGGCGGAGGACTACCCGCGGTTCGCCCGCTTCTGCCACGCCGTCGACGAGCTCGCGGCCCGACCACCGCGGCTCGAGCGGCCGTGAGCCGGCCGGTGGAGGGTACTGGGTATACTGACCGCGCCATGGAGCTCCTCGAGGGCACCGTCATTGCGATGCACGGACCGCTGGTCCGCGTCGCGGCGGGGGAACGGACCCTGGTGGTGGCCTGCCGCCGCCGCCTCAACTGGCAGGGGGGGACGCCGGAGGCAGCCCGGCTGGTGGTCGGCGACCGGGTGTCGGTGGAGATGAAGGGCGGCGACGGGGTCGTCGTCGCGGTCCACTCACGGAGATCGACGCTGCTCCGCCGTTCGCCCCGTTTGAGCCAGCCGCAGCTGCTGGCGGCCAACGTCGACCAGGCGTTGCT